>NZ_JBQSWC010000013.1:0-96376 GCF_052376775.1 Halomonas sp. AOP43-A1-21
TTAACTAACGTTGTAGAAATACCTAATAGATGGGCTACTTCTCGCTGCGTATGACTACCCGACCGGTAGAGTTCAAAAGCGCACCGCGTACGCTCAGGCAGCTCATCCAACGCATCCACCACCAGGGCCAAAGCCTGGCGATCAATCGCGATCACCTCTGGAGAATGTGATGCACAAGAGGCGTTATCCCCCTCCTCTTCTTTTGCAAACAGCGCTGACTCAAATACTGAGCGGCGGCAACGATCAATGGCGAGATTGCGTACCACACGTGACACATAGGATATGGGTTGCTTAATTTCAAAAAGCGTTGTTGCTTCTGAAATTTTCAGATAAGCGTCCTGCACGACATCATCGGCTTGATCAGTATTACCCAATACCTTGGCAGCGACACAGCAGAGCCGGGGCCGCTGATTAACGAAGATATCTTCTAACTCAGCGCTCCAGGTCTGGGTATCCACTGATTGGCCTCCTGCCTCAATTAACACTACGGAATAAATAGCAATAATTATTATTTGCGTTAAGGGGCAGTAAGTCAACCAATGAGAGCTAAGCCAATTTTCATAACGATATACTTGCTGATTTATCTAAGGGCGGCATGCCAAAGGTATGTGCTTCAGGCGTTAATTGTATCTCCGCTCTAACACTTCAACTTAGCCTAATCACTTCGATGCGGTGTTTACCCTCTTTCGAATAAATCTTTTCACTTCACTGTTAAAAATGAGAACCATTAGCACTAGAATGGGGCCATTACTCTTCATCCTTTTGTCAGGAGTCGTTCATGTTCGAGGTCAAAGGCGCCACCTTTGAAATCAATGGCAAGCCTATTCTCAATCCCATTGAGCACACCTTTCACGAGGGCAAGGTTTACGGTCTGATTGGCCATAACGGCTCGGGAAAATCGACGCTGATCAAGCTCATGGCTCAACAACAGCCTAACACTCAGGGCGACATCCTCTTTGACCAGCGCCCGCTGAGCGAGTGGGGCAACCGCGAATTTGCACGCCAAGTCGCCTACCTTCCCCAGCATTTACCCAGCGCCGAAAGCTTGACCGGGCGTGAGCTGGTAGGGTTTGGTCGCTACCCGTGGCATGGGCTTTTGGGCCGTCATACGCAAAAGGATAAAGACGCCGTGGAGCGCGCCATCGCCCTCACCCACACCGAGGCGTTCGCAGACCGCTTAGTGGATACGCTCTCGGGGGGGGAACGCCAACGGGTATGGCTGGCGATGCTACTTGCTCAGGGCAGCCGGTTCCTGCTGCTTGATGAACCCCTTGCTGCGCTGGATATCGCTCATCAAATAGAAGTGCTGGCACTGATCCGCAAGCTATGCGATGAACTGAATTTGGGCGTCATTATCGTACTGCACGATATCAATATGGCTTCACGCTACTGCGATGAATTAATGGCGCTGCACAGTGGTCGCCTGCTAGCCCACGGCACCCCAAATGACATGATGCTTGATAGCACTCTGGAAGCTATTTACGGGCTGCCCATGCAGGTAATGAAACATCCCAATGGAGAGCACAACATCGCCGTTGCCCAATGATGCGCCGCCTGCGTTACGGCCAGTTAGCGCTGGCCTGCGTCAGCGCGCTTACCTCCCTTCAAGTGGCGGCCTCAACCAATATCGTGACGCTGGATTGGACCATTGCCGAAACGCTGATTGCGCTTGGCAACCCGCCTATTGGGCTTGCGGAAATTCCTCAGTACAAGCGTTGGGTGGGTGCCGACCAGCTACCCACCAACGTTCTGGATATCGGCCTTCGCGGCCAGCCCAATCGTGAGCTGATGGCGCAACAAGCGCCCGACCATGTGCTGCTTTCACCGCTGTTTATGCGCTTGAGCGATCAGCTAAATTCCATTGCTCCGGTAACCGGGCTGGCCACCTACCAACGCGGCGACTCTCTCTGGCAGCGCCTGACACGCACCACCCACACATTAGCCGCATTAAACGGCGATGATTCAGCAGCAGTCTCCCTGATCGACGCTGTCGAAACCTACCTGGAGCATCGAAAAAGCCAGTTACAGGGGCAGCCTCCGCTACTCGTCGTACAGTTTATCGATGCCCGACATCTACGCGTATTTGGTAAAAACAGCCTGTTTGAGGCAGTGCTGGAGCGCTTGGGGCTGGCCAGCGCTTGGCAGCAACCCACCAACCAGTGGGGCTTTTCGACCGTGGCGTTAGAGGAACTGCTGAGCTATCCCGATGCCACCCTGGTGGTGGTCGAGCCGCTTCTTACCGGCATGGATAATGATTTTTCTGGCAATGCACTGTGGCAGCATTTACCTGCGGTTCAAGAACAGCGCGTTATTCAGCTACCTGCCGTGTGGAGTTTTGGTGGTTTTCCATCTGCTAAGCGCTTCGCTGATTTGCTCAGCGAAGCGCTGTTAGCCGATTAATCCTGGCTTAGAAGTCCAGTGCGGCGGAAAGCTTGACCGTACGCGGCTCGCCCTGGGTCAGGTAACCACCGGTTGCCGAGGCCCAGTAGTTTTCATCGGTGAGGTTTTCGATGTTGGCGCGCAGGGTTAGCGTGTTCGTATTGAGCGGCATGGCGTAGCGAACGCCAAGATCCCAGCGAGTCCAGGCATCGACTTCCAACTGATTGGCCGCGTCCAGGTACTGGCTGCCGTTCCGTACCGCTCGGCCACTGAGCGTCCAGCCCGGCGCTTGTGGAATGTCCCACTCGCTGCCAAGAACCACGCGATAGTTAGGCACGCCCACCGCGTCGTTGCCCTGGTTTGTACCATCAGTAGTGTGGGTTAATTCAGGATTAATCCACATCGCGCTGCTCAACAGGCGCCAACCCTCCATCGGCTCGCCGTAAACACTTAGCTCCACGCCACGGTTACGCTGCTCGCCATAGTAGGCGTAAACACCGGTTTCAGCGTCAATAAAGGCATTGGGCTGCTCGATTTGAAACAGACTTAAACTGCCGCCCAGGTTGCCCAAATCGAGTTTGGCGCCGACTTCGTTCTGCTCTGCTTCAATCAAACCAATATTCTGCCCGGCATTCACCGCCGTGGTGGGAGCCGTATCACCCGGCTGTAGCGCTTCAATATGATTAGCATAGAGCGATAGGGAGTCCGTCGGTTTCACGACGATGCCATATACCGGCGAAAGGCGGGTATCGCTGAACCGGTTGTCGAACTCACCTTCATAGCTATAGTTGGTGACCTCGATATCCTGATAGCGCGCTCCCAGGGTCAACAGCAGGCGATCATCCAGAAAGCCCAAGGTATCGGAAAGCGATATGCCGCTGTTGCGCGTGCGGCTACGCAAGTTCGGGTCATCCAAATCACCCCCTATCGACCCAGGCTCCCGGAAAGCCACGTCGGCTGGTTGGTAGATATTCGTCAAGGATGAGGAGGCTATTGCATAGGCCGACCGAGTGGTGCGATAGATGCTTGAATAGCCCAGATCCAGCTGGTGGCTGACGACTCCCGTATCGAAGGCCCCGCGTAAACCGGCCTGCCCGCCGACACCCTCAGCGCGATACGGCACGCTCATCTGGCCGACAGTGGCGGCACCATCCGCGCCATTGACGGTGGGCGATCCATAGGTTCCGTTTTCCCGGGTATTGCTGCCACCCAATGCTGCATAGGCCGTCCAGCTGTCGGTCATGTCGTACTCACCGCGCAGCATGGCAAAGTTGGTCTTAAGCTGTGTATTGGCCCATTGGGGTGCATAGTTGGTACTTGCCGAAGGGGCATTGGGAACACTGTCCATACCAGCGCCTACGTGAACCACCGAACGACCGCTTTGGATGGTATGGGCCTGGTGGCCAATATCCAGCGAAGCACGACCACGCTCACCGCGATAATCCAGCCCCACAACGGCCGACGTTGCACGCTGCTCTTCATTATCAATTGCGCTGTCCCCCCGGCCTCGCTCGATACTGGTACGCACGCCGAACTGATTCTCGGTACCAAAACGCCGCCCAAGCTCTACGCCACTTTCCACATAGCCGCTGTCGGTCACCGCGGTAGTCAGCTGGGTGAGGGGTTCATCTGCGGCGCGTTTGGGCTCAATATTGATCGCCCCGCCCACCCCAGAGCCGCTCGGCGACACGCCATTGGCAAAAGCATTGGCGCCTTTAAACAGCTCCACGCGCTCGGCAAGGTTGGTGGCAACCACTTGGCGCGGCAATACGCCGTAGAGGCCGCCATAAGAGATATCATCACCATCAAGCTCAAAACCACGAATCTGAAACTTTTCAGCGAAGTTGCCATAACCAAAACCGCTTTGTACCGAGGCATCGTTGATCAGCACATCCGCCAGCGTTTTTGCCTGCTGATTGTCGATTAAATCTGCGGTAAAGCCGATCACATTGAAGGGTATATCGGCGGCCGCGCGCTGCCCCCAGGTGCCAATACGCGCGCCAGCTGCCACCTGACCACCGGCAAACGCCGAAGTCGGCGTATCGCCACGCGCCGTTGCTTCGCCAATAACGGTTACGGTTTCAAGCGCGGCGTCGTTATTGGGCGCTTGCGCCCATACAGCGCCAGGCAATGGTAAAGCGCCCAGCAGTACAAAGGTGAAAGAGCGCCAGGAGGGGGAAGGCAGCGACATGAGTGTTCCTTATTTTTAAGAGCAATAGGGGGTAACAGCAGGGCAGCGATGCAAAGGCTACAACAAAACAAACTCATTTTCATTTGATATATAGACGCATTCAGCGTTGATCTGATATTTTATTGATATGCATTATCGTTTAAACTGCCCACATTCATGCTTCCCAGCGCCCAGTGTTGGAGTCCGGTTATGTCTTTTGCGTTACGTCAGACTGCAGCTGCCCTGCCCTCGTTGGCCGACTGTTATAAGGGCCCTTTAGCTCCCTTCACTCCCCCGCTGATTGGCACAGAAATACCCGCAGGCGCGATTAAGGCAGCTCGCTGGCGCAACCCCGCATTGTTAGAACAAGACATTTCGCTTTATGCCTCACGCTACCCAGGCGGCGATAAGCGTGCGATCACGTCGCTGTGGTCGAAATGGCATTTTGTTGCGCTAACCGTGCCTACTCTTGCGGCACAACTTATCCTCAACCGCGATTTACCGGTCGGGCTCGATAATGTCCATGTGATCGTTAATGAACAGGGATGTACAAAGCAGCTTTGGCTCCCTGATGAAGGCGTGCCGTTGGATACGCAAGCCCCGGGTAAGCGCTTTGCCAAATTGATTGATCAACACTGGGCACCGCTTATTGAACGTCTGGCCGCCATATCTGGTGCTGCCCCACGGGTGTTTTGGAGCAATGCCGGCGGCTGGCGGCTACCTGAATTTCTACGTGAATGCGCTGGCTGAGCATCCTGAGGTCAATCAAGAGGCGCTCAGTGCCGCACGGGCCCTGCTGGAATCACGCCACCTTAACGGGCAGCGTAATCCCCTGTTTCAGCCGGTGCGCACGTTTACACCCAAAGGCAGTGATGAAGTGAAGCAAGTGCGCAAGCTTTGCTGCCTGCGCTACTTGCTGGATGAGTTCAGCGTCTGCAGTAACTGTCCGCTGGAAGGCTGTGACCGCGTGGCTCGCAAGCGGTCAACGTAAACTAATACGGTTTAATGATTGATCTGGGCGACGGCATCCTGGCTCGCCACATCACGCTGCTCGCCGGTTAGCTCGCGTAGCTGCCCTTGAGACATTTCCAGCAAACGATCTGCGTGAACGAAGTAGCTGTCATCGTGGCTAATCGCAAACACCGTTTTACCCATATCACGCAGATGGGGCAGCAGTTCGCGATAAAATAGCCGCCTGAACTGCGGATCCTGGTCGGCGGCCCACTCATCCAGCAATAGAATGTCCCGTTCCTCGGCGATAGCCAACAGAAGTGCCAGGCGTTTGCGCTGGCCCTGGGAAAGCTGGGTATTGATTACTCTATCGCCCTCCCACTGCAGCTTTTGCTGCATCTGCAGACGCTTTAACCACGTATCGATAAGTATCGGATCGGCTTTTTCACCGCCGGCTTTCATGGCCAGATCAAACTGATGGAAATCGGTAAATACACTGGCAAATCGCGCCCGAAAGGCATGCCACTGCGCAGACGTAAGCACTTGCCCATCGACCTTGATCTGCCCGCTTTGCGGACGGTACAGTCCGGTTAACAGCCGCGCAAAGGTAGATTTACCACTTCCGTTGCCGCCAATCAGAAAGACCTGTTCGCCACGCGCCAGGGTTAAATTGACCGGCCCGACATGAAACCCCTCGCCCTGCTCACCAGAGGGGTAGTGGTAGGTCACATCGACAAGTTCCAGACGCTGCCAGGATGCAAAGGCATCATCGACCTCAAAACCCGGCTGATAGTCGGCAAGCTTCAGGCTTGCCAGCTTATCAAACGCCACCTGGGCGCTAATCAGAGTCGGCCAGGCACCTACCGCCTGAATAAGCGGCGTGCGTAAAAACAGCAGGGTTAATGCAAACGTGGCCGCCACGGCTGGTGTTGCCCAGCCAAGCCCATTAGCCATAAAGAAGACCACACCAATGGCCCCCAACATCATGATGTTGGACCAGTTACCGGCGCTCAGGTGGTACGTATCGGCACGAATAATATGGTAGCGGTAATCCCGGGCATTAGCAGTGTAGCTGTCATCAAAAAAACGCTTTGCCCGGTCGCGGTTTAACGCCAGCTCTTTGCGCCCTTCAATTGCCGATTGGTAGTCTTTATAAAGGCGATCTTCGGTTGCCCGTACAAGATTAAAATGCCGATATACCTTGGATACCAGCACCCAGCCCACCCCCATGGTGAATGCAATCCATACAATGGTAATCACCACCATTTCCGGTGAGAGCCACGCCAAATACGCAACCGAGGCAAGGGTTAACACCACGCCCTGGACGAGCTCGGGCAGGCGCACAAACCCAATGGTGATATTACGCACATCGCTTGAAAGACTCGCCAGCAGCGTGGCATTACCCAGCTGTTCAAGGCGCTCGATATCCGTATCCAGAATGCGTTTGACAAGCCTTGAGCGAAGATCATAAACAAAATGGTGGCCCAGCAAGGTAAGGGCTAATTGGGTAGCCAGAGTCACCACCAGTAGCACCGCCAACAACCCCAAAAACTGAGGTAGCGCTGACATGGGGCTGCCTACCTCTATTAGGCGTTGATTAATAAAGGCAATAACGCCGACCCCCAGGCCCGCGCTCAAAAGGCTTAAACCAATGGCACCTAAAAACGGCCAGCGGTAGTGACGAAAGACAACCTGCAGCAACTCCATTAGCGCTTCCTGACGGGAATATGAGCGGAAGAGTTTGACGTACTACTCCGTCAAGTCAATGCGCAAAGTGATTTTCATTTACAAATGAGGCAGTCCAGACACAGCTATCGGACGGTAGCTTAATAATGCATTAGATGAGCATCTGCGAAATAGCCGTATGGTTCTAGGAAAATGACAGCAAAACAGTACAGCTAAGTGCACCTAACGCAAAGGGCCAGAAGCGGCTGTGGCGATCTTCAGGCAGCTCCTCTTTCAAAACGTTGAGCACGATCCCACCGGCCACAAACGCATAAAGCAGGCTGATAATGGGTTCGCTCACATCCACGCTTAACCCTATCAGCCAACCGACGATAACCGCCGCGGCCAGCACCCAGCGGCCCTTGCTCAAGTAGATATCCCGATGATGACGCACCAGCCCCTGGTCGTTGACCAAAAAGTGCGCGCTCATTGCCAAAAAGAAGAAGATGATGGCGGGAAGTTCATTATTGCGATAAACCAACAGGTAGCCGATCAGCGCGTTATAAAGCGAGAAAGAGCCAATATGTATCCAAAAAACGCCTTTCAGCTTTTGAAAATTAACCGGGTTCTCCTGCTGGCCTTTATGGGAGTACTTGGTGGCGACTTGCTCAAGCCCATAAAACACCGCCAAACCAATTAACGCCACGATATAGGCGTTATGCTCCAGCACCGCCAGCAGGCCATGGGCGTTAATGGTTTCGTGGGCATCGCTTAGAGCAGGAAAGATATGGATAAAGACATAGGCAACAGAAACGCCACCCGCTAACGAAAGCCAGGCGCTGCGGGGCACAGCGCTTAGCTTACGTAGCCTGCTGGCGAAGATATGTACGGCAGCCAAACCGATAATGAAGGCAATCTGCAGGCCCATATATCATCGCTCCCTGCGAGGGTTTGGGCTTGAAACCTAGTCGCTTAAAACTAGTCACTTAAAACCTAGTCATTTAAAACCTAGTCGAATAGGCTCATACGTTTGGTGACGTTATCGTGCTTTCTTCGCCAGTGAAATAACGCACCCGTCACGTGCAGCACGATCAATACCAAAATGGCCCAGCCAAGACGCCCATGCCATATATAGAGTTGGTCAGAAAGCGCTGGGCGCTCGCTAATTAGAGCGGGCAGATGCCAGTGAAAAAACTCAACCGGGTACCCACCGCTGGCAGTCGCGACCCAACCCAGCAGCGGCATAATAACCAGCGCCAAATAAAGCAGATGATGCACGCTAGTGCTGACAATGCGCTCAAACGCATTCAAGGGCGGATCATGATCAGGCACCACAAACGCCAAGCGGGTAATAATGCGCAGGGTCATCAGCAGTAAAATCGTTAAACCCAAGGTTTTATGGCTGGTATAGAGCAGGTTAGTAAGCGTATTGCCCACCAGCGTCACCGTACGTTCATAGCCGACCGTTCCGATGGTTAAACCACTGGCCAAGGCAAGCAGTACGGCGCCCGCCACCAGCCAATGCAGTACCCGGTGTGGATAAATGTAGTGATCCAGCTCGTGCATTGAGCACTCCTAGCAGCAACGTTATATGGCGTTTAGTCTAGCTATATTAAGTCGATTAATCATTCAACGCTTGGCGCTTGATCTTATAGCGCCTCACTAGGGGCAGCTAACTGTTCACGGATCAACTCACCTAAACGCCGGGCCGGCTCTGATGGCCGGTGGGGCGCACGGTGCAGTGCCAACTCAATCATGGGCAAGGCTGGCAAGCCGCTACTTTCATCCAACGGGCGTAGTGAAGGCGTCAACATACTGCGCGTTACCACTACCACGGCAAGCCCGGCAATGACGATAGGCGCCAACCCCGCCATGGACTGACTGGTATAAGCCACCCGCCAATTACGTCCCGCGCCATGCAGAGCCTGCTCGGCGACTTCTCTAAATACGTCGGCGCCGGGCGAATAAAGGGCCAACGGTATCGGGTCGCTGAGTAGCGGCTGCTGGTTAACCCCCACCGCCCAGACCAACGGCTCGCGGCGGATAACATCACCGCCCGGCGAGTTGCGCTGGCGTGTTACCAAGGCTAAATCAAGCTCGGCGGCTTTAACCTGCTCGACCAAGTGCGCGCTTGTTCCGCAGATTACCTTTAACCCGACGGCCGGATAAAGCTGATGAAAGTAAGCAAACACCGATGGCAACAGCGAGGCGTAGTCTTCCGGAATGCCCAGGGTCAAATCTCCGGTCACCTGCTGGGCCTGCATATCGCCCCACGCTTCGTCGTTAAGCGCCAATAGGCGACGCGCGTGGGTAAGCAGCCGCTCACCGTCAGGGGTAAAGCGGATACGCCGTCCTTCACGTTCATGCAGGCTGAGCGCCAACTGAGCCTCCAGCCGCTGAAGCTGCATGCTCACGGTGGACTGGGTGTAATCCAGCCGTTTGGCAGCCGCCGTGACGCTACCAGTATCGGCAATCGCCACTAGCGTACGCAGCAGGGTGAGATCTAACGTTGGCGCACGCATATATCACCATTCTTGATTAAATTAATCACAAAAGATCGATATTGTGATGTGTTATTGACGAGTATGCTGCTTTGCACATGTTCTAGGCAAGGAGACCGCTCATGCAACGTACTCACTCCCCTATTGTGTTTCCTCGTTGGTATAGTGTTGGCGCCGCGTTGGTGGCCGTCATCCTATGGAGCGTGGCGCCACTACTTGCCGAATGTGCCCATACCTCTTCTCCGCTTCAGCTAACAGCGTTAACGCTGCTAGCGGGAGCCTTTGCCACCCTGCCGTTAAGTCGCCGCGTTAATGTAACAAGCTGCAGCTTGAACTGGCAGCTGGGCATCTGGGTCGGTATTCCGCTGTTGATACTCGGCGCGGTCAGCACTTACTTTATCGGCATGCGCCTTGCCCCGGCGGCCGAGGCTGCACTTATTACCTACACTTGGCCGGTATTGTTCGTGCTGTTAAGCCAGTGGAGCCGCTTTGGCCGGATACGCCTGGCAGGTATTATCGGGGCTTTAATTGCCTTTTCAGGCGCGGCTATTCTGCTGATACCGCAGGCGATCAGTAATGGCTTGGGCGGCGCGACGTTAGGGTACGGGCTTGCCCTGCTGGCAGCTTGCTGCTGGGCACTCTATTCATGGTTAAGCCAGGCCGCCCCGGTTTCGATTACCCCTCTTCTACCCCGCATGCTATTGATTGCCTGCGCAATCGCCACTATTGCCAGCATCGGGATGGAAGGTCAGCTTGTTCTGCCCAGCAGTGAAGCGCTGCTTGCTGGCGTGGCACTGGGTTTGGGCCCGTATGGAGTAGCCATGGTGGCTTGGGATAAAGCCCTGCGTTGGGGACATGCAAGTTTAGTGGGCAGCCTTGCTTATGGCGTACCCATTTTAGCGGGTTTCTTGCTGGTGCTCGCTGGCGTAAGCGTACTCGACTGGCGCTTACCCACCGCCGCCCTGCTGGTGGTTATTGGCTGCTTAAACGCTGGCCGATAAAGAAGGCGACAACGGCGGTTCGCTCACCTGCACGCTGGCCAACAATTCAGGCAGCCAGCTCGGTGTAAACGCATTGTCAGTAGCGTTGTGCAAATCAGCCAGGGACCACCAGCGATATTCTAGAGGGTGGCCCTGGCTTTCTTCTGCCGGCTCATCAAGGTCTACCTCAATAACAATGTCGACGGCATCAGGACAGCGGACAAGAATTTAGCGTAAATTCACGGGCCTAAATAGCGAGGCTTAGCCACGCCTTGTAAAGCCTCCAAGGGTATCGTGAGTTCTGGCTGGCCGACGGCGTAGGGAGCAATTTCGTAGACGTTGTATTTGATCACCCAGCTGTCTTCCAGCGGCGCCGCATTATGGTTTTCGCCTAGTGGCCAGCTTTTGGCATATTGATCGTCATAATCCAGCTCGGCCATCCACCGCTTGTGGGCCTGGGCCAATGCTTCTTGAAACGCCTCCTGCTGACCGCTTATCAACATGTCATTCAAGCTAACAACGCTCTGCTGGCGCTCATCAATGACCATAAACACCGTAGACGGCAGACCGTGCGCTTGCCCGGCGTGGTAGACGTAGCTTGTGAGCTCAAGCACTAAAAGATCATCGTGCTGGGCGTAAATACTAGCCTCCAGCTGCGCGTCACTGGCCATAAATTGCGGCAGTACGTCTCGATCCTCGTCAGCACGCACAAAGAAATCCTGGGCGTAGCTATCCCAGTCCTGTGCTGGCGTTTCGGCCCCATCCGTAATGCCCATGGCAAGCGTCAGTAAGCGCGTTTGCAACTCATCCGTCAGCGTCGGGGCATCTGGAAATGTTAACGCTGATATCTGCACCGTTGAGCAGTGCTCGCCCTGGCACTCGGGTGAAACGTACTGCTTTTCCAACGGCTGATATACCAAGGGACTGGTATTACTCATATCGGTCTCAGCCGACTGACAACCGCTTAACAGCAATGCGGTGATGGGGAATACACTTATTTTCCAACCTGACATGCCTTACCTCCCTGTTCTACGACTCTTGCCGCAAGTTAAGATTGAGACTAGCCAAACGTAAACGCCCTTGCCCACATAGTGGACAAGGGCGTTATCATCTCAAGCTATAACGAATTACATACTAGGCTGCATTTGTGTTGGCTCAGCGCTTACTTCCAGCTCAAAAAGCCCGCTGTCCATACCGCTGAAGCCACGTGCGATGATCGTATACATGCCCGGTAGCAGCTGTTGCTGCAGGCGTGCATCGGTGCCGGTGCCACCATCGTCGTCGCTGTAAGCTACGCCTTCGCCTTCAAGCTCCAGGTAAGCATCAAAATCACTGGAGCGCATATCCACCGTTACCAATGAACTTTCATCAAGCTCAAGCTGATAGGTCAGCGATTCACCGTTAAACCAGCCGCTTAACGTTTCATCCGGCGTTAGCGCACCGTCGTTACGCAGCTCAACGCCTTCCGGCAGCTCGCGTGGCTCCATGGTAACGCTAAACAGCCCGCTATCGTTGCCGTACGCAGTGCGTGCGGTTAACTGATAGGTGCCCGGCTCAAGAAAGTCGGCAATGCGTGCATCCAGGTTACCGCCACTGTCATCGTCTTCACGGTAATAGCCGTTAGGGCCTTCAAGCACCAGATAGGCATCGATATCGTCAGAGGCCATATCAATCTGGTACATGCCCGCTTCCTCCACCTCTACCTGATAGGTAAGCTCTTGGCCACTAAACCAGCCGTTTAACGAGTCGCTAGGCGCAATCGTGCCATCGTTACGCAGCTCGCCATCGCCTGGCAGTTCACGCGGTTCAGCCGACAATGTGAAAAGGCCCGCACTTTCACCATAAGGGGCGCTGGCAGTCAGCGTGTAATCGCCGGGGGCCAGAAAGTCAGAGATGCGGGCATCTAGATTCCCGGCGCTATCATCATCTTCACGCCGATAGCCATTAGGACCTTCGAGCACCAGATAGGCGTCAAACTCATCAGAACGCATTTCGACCTGATACATACCCGCTTCTTCGATGGTCAGGGTAAATTCGCTCGACGAGCCATCCAGCCAGCTGTCCAAGGGAGCATCAACGCTCAGAGCATTATCGCCACTTAGCTCAATTACTCGGCTATTGAGCGTATAAGGCCCGTAGCTGCTTCCATCAGCACCGCTGACCACCACCATATAATCGCCACTTTCTTCAATACGATGGCGGGCGGTGGGCGCGTTGCTGAGCAACTGCAATTGATCATCATAAAGCGCGACCACACCGTTCAAGGCGCCACGCAGGCTAAATTCGACCAGATCTCCCTCTTCCAGGCTGATTGCGTAACGGTCATAGCGGCTGCCATCGTTACCGTTAAGCATGTCGCTGGAAGTAATTTCTCCTGCCATGCGTTCGCCCAGCGTCACGCTTTCAAGCTCTGCTAATGCGCTAGGCGTTGCGCTTTGCTCAGCCGTTTCTGATGCCGATACGGGGTCAGATGCAAACGTTTCAGAAGGCAGGCTCTGGGCGACTAAAAAGCCGACAACAGCACCGCCTGCCGCAACCACTATTAATGCAAAAGGAGAGGATTTAGCCATTAGTGCGCCCTTGATAAAAGATAAAACAGTGGGTTGTTTCTCAGTACTTAACCATATGCAATGGTAAGTAAAATGCTCAATGAGCGATATCATTTTAATGTACCAAAACAACTTTACTTATATTTTGACCTATCTCTTTAAACCGCTGAAATAAAAGGGCATAACGCAAGCAGCAGAAAAAACGTAATTTTGGGGCCAATTGCGTCGAACGTCTTAAAGCTTGCCGAGCTTATCCAGGCGCGTTACCATCGCTTCGCCGATCCGGCACCTCATTGAAACTTGCGAGACTCTCGACACGAATAACTGAGGTACTCCAATGGGAGCCCCTACACGACTACTCCGAACGAGTTGTTTAGCTGTATTGCTTTTAGCTATTACAGCAAATAGCGCGTTCGCAAACGATATAGATGGACAAGAAGGCGTTGCCTCCTACTACAGTGACCGCTTTCAAGGCGCTCTCACTGCCAGCGGAGAAGCCTTTGACCAGCAGGCACTAACGGCCGCTCACCCAAGCCTGCCGTTTGGATCGAAAGTGCTGGTGACCCGCCCTGATACCGGGCAAGAAGTAGAGGTACTGATCAATGATCGCGGTCCGTTTGTTCAAGGACGCATTATTGATCTCTCAAAGCGGGCAGCCCGTGCATTAGGTATGCTGCGCCGTGGTACGGCCCCTGTTATGGTCACGTTGCTGGATTAACGGATAACATACCCGTAAGTGTGTGGTACCCCTTAGCCGCTCAACGCAATTCTAGTCACGCTGTTCGTAATATCGTATAGGGCGCTCTCAACAGAGCGCCCTATTTTTTTGCCAAAAAAAACGACACTGTAAAAAAATAACGAACTTGCAAGCAGGTTAATGATCTCTATGCTGCAAGTACATTGATCCGACATGGCTTTGCAGGAGGCACCCATGCAATCGCGTTATTTTACGCTTACCGACTATCCCAACGGCCTGCCCGAGCGCGAGCTGTTTACTCTAAAAACCCAGGAACTCCCTGAGCTCAATCCGGGCGAAGTGCGCATTCGCAACCGCTGGCTTTCCGTGGATCCCTACATGCGCGGCCGCATGAGCGGTCAGCACACATACGTTGCGCCCTTTCGTCTTGGCCAGCCCATGGAAGGCGGTGCGATTGGTGAAGTGATCGCCTCAAACGATGAGCGCCTGAAAGAGGGCGACATCGTGAGCCACATGGGCGGCTGGCGCGATATTGCACAGATTTCTTCGGCAGGCGTTTATCCACTGCCTGATGCCAAGGTGCCCGAGCAAGCGTACCTTGGAGTGCTGGGCATGCCGGGCATGACGGCCTGGACCGGCCTTAATCTTATTGCCGAATG
Source organism: Halomonas sp. AOP43-A1-21 (assembly GCF_052376775.1). Classification (NCBI taxonomy): domain Bacteria; kingdom Pseudomonadati; phylum Pseudomonadota; class Gammaproteobacteria; order Oceanospirillales; family Halomonadaceae; genus Halomonas; species Halomonas sp. AOP43-A1-21. The sequence goes on from NZ_JBQSWC010000013.1 coordinate 14,552, forward strand.
CCGCCCCGGTGACAACGTTCTGGTAAGTGCGGCAAGCGGTGCCGTTGGCTCATTGGTAGTTCAACTGGCCAAGGCTAAAGGTTGTCATGTAGTGGGCATTGCCGGCGCCGCACATAAGCTCGCCTGGCTTGAATCGCTGGGCGTGGAGCCGGTTACCTATAAGGATCGGGGCGCCCAAGAGCTCAGCGACGCTATACAGCTTGCAAGCCCGGAAGGCATCGATGTGTATTACGAAAATGTCGGCGGCATTTGCCTGGAAGCGGCGTTAAGCCAGCTAAATGAAGGCGCTCGCATTGCCGTGTGCGGCATGATCGATACCTATAATGCTGAAAAACCCACGCCGGGGCCCAGCAATCTGTCGCAGATGGTTGTGCGTAAAGCCAGGATGCAAGGGTTCATCGTGGCAGATCACTGGGAGCATTACCCCGAGTTTCTTAAAGAAGTGGCACCGCAGGTAGCCGCAGGCGATATCGATTATAAAGAGACGGTTAAAGAGGGTCTGGAACAGACACCCGATGCGTTTCTGGAACTGTTCCAAGGCGGCAATACAGGCAAGATGCTGGTTAAATTGACAGATTAATACCGCTGTTTCTAAGCGTACGCTGCTTGAGTAATGTGCAGGGCCGCCCTCTTGAGGGACGGCCCTGTTTTTTTTGGCCAAGATTAATTCTCAAATCAGTTCGACCAAAAGCGAATTGATAATTAAAATAACCGTCAAGCCAATGTGTTTTAACCCATCGTTTGCACCGACTGATGGGTTAGCGCACGTTGCCAGCGGTTAGCTGGCGCCATCGCCTGCTAACCCTTAATACGTTGCTAACAGGGGAACTCTCATGGATGAAAACAAGCGAACTCGCGGTAAATGGCCTGCCTTGCTGCTAGGTCTTTTGCTTATTGTTGCTGGCTTGGCACTCGCCATCGGCGGCGGCAAGCTGCTTAGCTTAGGCGGCAGCGCCTATTACCTGATTGCCGGCATTGGCATTGCGGCTAGCGGCATGCTGCTTGCCATGCGCCGCGGCGCTGCGCTTTGGCTTTACGCCCTGATTTTAATTGCCACACTGCTTTGGGCATTGTGGGAAGTCGGTTTGGATTGGTGGCAACTGGTGCCTCGGGTCGCCATTCTTGCCCTCATCGGCATTATCATGCTGCTGCCCTGGTGGCGCAAACCGCTCCACTCACGCGGCGGAAGTCTTGCGCTGACGGCCAGCATTGCCGCCGCCATCGTGGTGGCCATTGCCAGTTTGATGGATGACCCGGCCCAGATAGAGGGCACCCTCGCAGAGAACCGCACAAGTGGCGATGTGAACCCGGCCCAGGTAGCCGGTGACGACTGGCCTGCCTATGGCGGCACCAATGCAGGCACGCACTACTCCTCGCTTAGCCAGATTACCCCAGACAATATCGGTGAACTCGAAGAAGTATGGCGTATTCAAACCGGCGATGAGCCCGGCTCCAACGCTCCGCCTGAAATCACTAACCAGAATACGCCGCTGAAGGTTAACGACAGCCTGTATATCTGCACATCACACAGCCGCGCCATGGCGCTTTCCCCGGAAACCGGTGAAACGATCTGGGAATTCGACCCACAAATCAGCACCCAGGGCGCCGACGACTTCTCCGGCTGGGCGCACATGACCTGCCGCGGCCTGGCCTATTATGATGCAGCCAACTACGCCACCAGTGGTGAAAGCGCCGACGCTGCCATTGACACAGATACTACCGACGAGCTTTCCGCGCTGTTTGCCGACAGCGATGCTTTTGACATCGATGTTTCGCTGCTGGGTGGCTTTGAAACCACCGCTGCGAATGAGGGTGAAAATGCTCCCTCGGCGATCATCAGCCAGACTGACGTCATGTGTCCGCGTCGCCTTTACCTGCCTACCGCCGATGCCCGCCTGATCGCGCTTAATGCGGATACCGGCGAACGCTGCGAAGGGTTTGGTGAAAACGGTGAGGTGGAGCTAACGCGCAATATCGGCGGTTTTGATCCGGGCGGCTACTACTCCACCTCGCCTGCCACCGTGACTGAAAACCTGGTAATTCTAGGTGGTCACGTCACCGATAACAGCTCAACCGATGAGCCGTCTGGCGTTATCCGTGCCTTTGACGTACGCACCGGCGAGCTGGTCTGGAACTGGGATAGCGGTAACCCGGATGACACCACGCCTATCGAAGACGGGGAAACCTATACCCGCAACTCGCCTAATGTCTGGCCGCCGATCAGCGTTGATGAAGAGCTAGGCCTGGTTTATCTGCCCATGGGTAACGCCACGCCCGACCAGTACGGCGCGGATCGTACCGAAAACGATGAAACCTATAGTGCGGGCTTGGTCGCGCTTGAGCTCGAAACAGGCCAGGTGGCTTGGGTCTATCAGTTTGTTCATCACGACCTTTGGGATATGGATATGCCAGCCCAGCCCGTGCTGATTGACCTGGCAACCGATGAAGGCACCCAGCCTGCGGTGATTCAGCCGACCAAGCAAGGCAGCCTGTATGTCCTCAACCGTGAAACCGGTGAAGCCATTGTCCCGATTGAAGAAATCCCCGTTCCTCAAGGCGCAGTAGAGGGTGACTGGACGGCAGAAACACAGCCACGCTCAGCGCTGAACCTATTGCCACCGCCGCTTACCGAGCGCGATATGTGGGGCGCATCGCCCTTTGATCAGATGATGTGCCGTATTCAGTTCAATTCATTGCGCTATGAAGGCCAGTACACGCCGCCGTCGCTGGAAGGCAGCATTATTTACCCGGGTAACGTCGGCGTAATGAACTGGGGCGGCGTCGCGGTCGATCCTGAACGTCAGGCACTGTTCACCGGCGCCAAGTACCTCGCCTTTGTTTCACGTTTGATTCCGCGTGACGAAGTGGAAGAGGGCCAGGGCTCGGCCAGCGAACAGGGCCTTCAGCCCAACGCCGGCGCACCTTATGCTGTTGAGCTAGGCCCGCTGCTGTCGATTTTTGATCTGCCCTGCCAATCACCGTCTTGGGGCGATGTAACGGGTATCGATCTGCAAAGTGCGGAAGTCGTCTGGAAACATCGTAACGGCACCACCCGCGACAGCATGCCCCTTGGCTTGCCGATTGGCCTGCCCGTGGGTGTTCCGGCACTCGGCGGCCCGCTGACCACCGCAGGCGGTGTTACCTTTATGTCGGGCACGCTGGATCAGTACCTGCGGGGTTACGATATCACCACCGGTGAAGAGCTTTATAAAGCTCGCCTGCCTGCAGGTGGCCAGGCCACGCCCATGACCTATACCGGCGCCGATGGCCGTCAGTACGTTGTGGTAACGGCCGGTGGTCACGGAACCTTTGGTACCTTGATGGGTGACTACGTGATCGGTTATGCCTTACCCGAGTAAGGCTTACCGACCGATATAGTCGACCGACACGAAAACGGGCAGACCCAAAGGCTGCCCGTTTTTATTGCCACTTTTATTTTCTGAAAACTATTTTCTGAAAGCTTAAAAGCGTACTTCCAAACCGCCGTAAACACTGCGCCCCGGCGCCGGCTCATAAAAACGCCCAAAGGTGCCGTTCAAGCGCACGTTGGCATAGTGGTCTTCATCAAACAGATTACGCACGCCCACGTAAGCGTTTAACAACGTATCGCCACCCAGTTGCCAGCCATCGCCTACCCGCAGGTTGACCAGCCAATAGCTGTCAATCTCCGTTTCATTGGCATTGTCGGCCACCATGTCACCCACGTACTGGGTTTCAAGCGTGGCAAAGCGGTGTGACAGCCCCTCCCAAGTTAGCTGATTGACCCAGGTCTGCTCGGGTAAGCCGGGGATGCGATTGCCGTCAAAGCGCTCGCTGGGCGTGGCAAACTCGTCAAACTCATAGCGAGCCAGGGTTAACGCGCTGTTCAAACGCCACTGGTCCGCTAACTGCCAGCCAAGGGAAAGTTCCAGGCCATCGCGGTTGGTATCGCCCGCATTCCGGTAGAAGGTACGCCCACCTTCATCAAAAGGTACCAGCTCATCGCGTACGCGCACCGAGAACAGGGCGAGGTCGTAATCCATGGCCAGCGGCTCGATATATCCCCGCGTACCCACCTCACGATTCCAGGCTTTTTGCGGCTCAATGGACGGGTTGAACCCACCGCCAGCCGGGTTGGCGAACTCGGAGAACGTCGGCGTTTCAAACGCAGTGCCGGTGTTGATATACACCTGATGCTGAGGGCGATAGCGATAGCTTAGCCCGGCGGAGCCGCTCCACTCATTAAAGGTACGCTCGCCGCTTTGATCACCATCGGCCAAGTACCGATCATCCACATCCAGATCAACACGATCAAAGCGCGCGCCCAGGGAAAGCGTTACTTGCTCGGTGAGTCCCAAATCACCCTGAGCAAATACCCCGGTAGAGGTTGCCGTTTGGGTTTCATCCGCCACCTGCTCACCTACGCCGCCCTGAGCATTGACGTCGCGCCGGAAGCGATCATCGTCCTGACGGGCCACGTCCACCCCCGCCACATAGCTTAACGGCAGCTCGCCCAGGGCGATTTCATGATGATACTCGGCACTCGCGCCCATATAGTCACGCTGGTAGCCGATACGGCTATCGCCCACATAGGGCAGTTGCTGTTCAAAATCACGCCGAGCGATAAAGCCTTTCAGGTAGAACTCACCTGGCCCTGCGGACAAATCCTCGTACTGCAAGCCGATAAGTTGCTGATCGACATTCTGCCCGGCGTCCAGCGCCAGCGAATTCGGCGCGGCCTGATGCCGACCGCTTGCCACTTCACCAGCATTCAGCGCGCCGGGGTCTTCCGAGCGAGGGTTTTCCAGAAGATTCACAATCGCCGTCAGCGCCCGCTCGCTACCCAGCTCGCGACGCAGCTTGGCATTGAGCAGGTATTTCTCGGTTGAGCTTTGATCGCGGTAGCCATCCACATTGAGCGCTGAAAAACTGACGTTGTGCGACCAGTCGCCCTGCGAACCACCGGTTTGCAGGGACGCCTTACGATACCCGTCGCTGCCCGCCTCCACCCGCAGGCGCGTACCCGGGTTTTCGCGCCCATCGGCGGTGGTCACATCGATCACCCCGCCCGCGGCGTTGCCGTAAAGCACCGACGAAGGCCCACGAATGACTTCGATACGCTCGGCGCTATCCAGATCAATCGCGTCCAGCTGCGCCTGACCATCGGGCAAGGTATAGGGAATGCCATCGACCATCACCGTAATCCCACGCACCCCAAACGGGGCGCGGGCACCAAAGCCCCGAATGGCAATCCGCTGGCCCTGGGCAAAGTTGTCGCGATTCTGAATGAAAACGCCGGGCACACCGACCAGCGTTTCATCCAGCCGAACACGCTGCTGGCCCTGGGCGATGGTTTCCTGGTCCACGGTGGAAACCGCCGCCGGCGTTGCGTAAAGCTCACGCGCCAAACGCGGTGCGCTTACTTCAACCGTAGGCAATGCCTGTACCGATGCTGGCTCGTTTTGCGCCCAAAGGGGGCTTGAGACCGCGAGACCCGTCAGCATTAGCGACGGCGGCAACAGTTTATACATGGATTCCCTTCCCTTTTTTTGATAATCGTTTTTTTGATAATCGGTTTTTTGATAATTCGGCGTAACTCTGGATGAACCACAACCTAAACGTTAAGTCTAACTAACGTGGACGCATTCGCTAAGTGTGAACCCTGCGTCTACACTTGCAAGGAGTAACGTATCGATTAAGCAAAGGAGGCTTTATGGCGTTTACTGCAACAGATCCTATCAAGATGATTTTCGCGATTATTTTGCCGCCATTAGGCGTCTTTTTTGAAGTTGGCCTAAAGGGACATTTCTGGCTCAACATCATTTTGACACTGTTTGGTTTTATTCCAGGCGTCATTCACGCGTTTTATGTCATTCTGAAGCATTAGGAACGCTTACCCCGTTACCCACAGCCCGAGCCAATGGCTCGGGCTGTTTCGTTTGGGCGGTATTTAATTACTAGGGGTTGCACGAAAAAACCACTAGGCGAGCGTAAGCCACTTTCTCGTAAAGCCTAGCCTGCGAAAGCTTAGCCTGCGTGGCGGCGCTGATGCAGGACATGAACCTTTTCATCCAGACCGGCGATGGGGCCTTCTACTTCAAGCGCCGGTACTATCTGACCGATAGGCAAGGCCTTGATCGGCGACGGTGCCACCCCCAGAGCCGCCAGCCAGCGTCCTAACTGCTCGGATGAACTGATATAAACGATGCGACCAAGCCCGGCCCATCCGTGAGCGGCCGCGCACATGGGGCAGTGCTCGCCGGTGGTGTAAACCGTTGCGTTGGCACGCGCCTCGGGCGTCATGTGCTGGGCCGCCCAGCGCGCCAGCGTGAACTCGGGGTGCTGAGTGGCATCACCGCTTGCAATGCGGTTGCGGTCTTCCGCTAGAATTTCTCCCTCGGCGCTGACCAGTACACTGCCAAAGGGCTCATCGCCCGCCTCAAGCGCCTCTTCTGCAAGCGCCAGGGCCCGGTTCAGATAGATCTGCTCGTGTGCCTTCATCGCGGATACTCCTGTAGGTTAGCCGCTCACGCCTTGCTGATGACCGTGGCGGAAGTCTCGTCTGTTTCAACAGGCGTCTCGCTGAGCTGCTCACCTTCACTTCGGGCGATCACCGTGGTGCCTACCAAATCGCCGGTCACGTTCAACGCCGTGGCGCCCATGCCTACCAGAGCATCAATGGCGGTCAGCAGCACCACGGTTTCGATGGGCAGCCCCACCTGGGCAAACACCGTGGCGATCATGATGATCCCCGCCCCGGGCACGCCAGCGGTACCTACCGAAACCAGCGTGCCGACCAGCACGATCTGCACCATGCTGACAAAATCGAGCGGCGCGCCGATCACATTGGCGGCGAAAACGGCGGAAATCGCGATGCGAATCGCCGCGCCGTCCATATTGAGAGTGGCTCCCAGCGGCAGGCTGAACCCGTACACGCTGCGCGAAATCCCCAGCCGCCGTGCCGCATTGATGGTCAACGGCAAGGTGCCGGAGCTGCTCTGGGTGGCAAACGCAGTGGCCATGGGCGTGCGCGCTTCACGAAAGAAGGTCCGAAGCTTTACCCCGAACAGGCGCATGATCACGCAGTAGATTAAAAGCTGCAGGGCCAGCGCGATATACAACACCATCACCATATCGCCCAACGACAGCAGCGTTTCCAGGCCCTGCTGGCTGACCGTCTCGGCCACAATGGCGAACACACCGATGGGCACCACGTGCAGCACGCCGGCCATGACCTTGAGCGTGACGTCGTTCAATCCTTCGATTACTTCATACAAGCGCTCGGCACTGCCTGGCTGGGTGGCTTGCTGGCGAAGTTTCAACAGCGCAAACCCGAACACCAGCGCAGTAAAAATGATGCCCAGCAGATTCTGTTCGGCAAAGGCGCCGATAATGTTGCTCGGCACGATACCGAGAACGACATCGACCAGGCCCGGGTTTTCCGGTGCCGTGAAGCTGGCGTTTTCATCCAGCGTCATGCCGCTTCCTGGGCTGAACAGCGAGGCCACACTCAGCCCCACGACAATTGCCAGCGCCGTGGAGACGAGATAGTAGGCAAACACCTTGCCTCCCACGCGCCCTACGCTCCCCTCGCGCGACCGATTGATACCCACCATCAGGGTAAACAGCACGATAGGCACGATAAGAAACGTCAGTAGGCGCAGCAGCAGATCACCCACCGGGCCAAGCCAGGTGGCGACTGCGTCACCGCCAAACAAACCAACGACCAGCCCCAGTAACAGTGCAATCGTGACCCGTAAGATCAACGAAGAACGCATATACCCTTTCAACAGTGCCGTCATGCATTCACCTTTACCAAAAGGGCTCAATAGAGCCCGTCAACTGAAAACGTCACTCTAAGTAGCCGGAGCTAAAATACAACCTCTATATACAACAGAACCATGGAAGCTTGTTTAAAGAAGAGCCAGCTTACGCCGAACCTGAACCCACTGCAGCGCGGCGAAAGGCTTGGAAAAGCAACATAAGTTGACTAGGCTAGAGGCCCTCTCTCTTATTAAAGGTATTCGTCCAATGCGCTATTAATGCCGCCGTCCTGTTTTCGACGGCCACGTTCTCCGTCCCTTATTAAAAGGGGAATGTCAGGCATTGATAGGTACATCCGATGACGAAGACGTTTATCTCGCTCGATCGCGTTTCTTATACGCTACCCCACGGTCGCCTTCTGTTTTCCGAGTTAACGGAAACCTTCGACACCACGCCCACGGGCCTGGTAGGGCGTAACGGCATGGGTAAAACGCTGCTGGCCAGGCTAATGGCGGGCGAAATCGCACCTTCAACGGGGCGCTGCATGAGCACTGGCGAAGTGCGCTATTTATCGCAACGCGTTACCCAAGAAGCCTCCGGCACGCTAGCCGACCTGGCAGGCGTAGGCACCACTTTAGCAGCACTTGCCCGTATTGAGGCGGGCAGCCCACATCCAGACGACTTTGATGCGCTGGGTGATCGTTGGGATATCCGCCAGACCTTACAGCGAGAGCTAGAGCACAGTGGCCTTGCACACCTTGACGCGACAGCCCCGGCCGCGACATTGAGCGGCGGCCAAGCCATGCGCGTTGCCCTGATCGGCGTGCTGTTATCCAGGGCGGACTTTCTTATTCTGGATGAGCCCAGTAATCACCTGGACGGCCCGAGCAGGGAAGCGCTTATCGAGCAGTTGACCCATTGGCCCAAAGGGCTGCTGGTTGTCAGCCATGACCGACAACTGCTTGCTCACCTGCCGCGTATCGTGGAGCTGTCGCCGCTTGGACTACGCAGTTACGGCGGTAATTATTCCTTTTACGCCGAACAAAAGGCGAGTGAACAGGCAGCGGCTCAAACGAACCTTGAACACCATCAAAAAGACAAAAAACGTGCAGAGCGCGCACTGAATCAGCAGCAGGAACGTCAGGAAAGGCGTCAGGCACGTGGCAACCGCCAGCGGCGCGATGCCAATCAGGCAAAAATCCTGCTGGATCGCCAAAAGGCGCGCAGCGAACTTTCCGTCGGCCGCCTCGCCCGCCAGCAGGCAGAAACACACAGCCAGCACCTAAGCGCTATCCAGCAAGCGCGGGAGCAGCTTGCTGAAGATGCTAATATCGCGCTACATGACATTGCCGTGCAGCCTGCCAAGCGGATGATTGCTGAACTAACCGATATCACGCTTTCTTACGTTGCAGGAAAGCTTAACCTCAGCCTGCAAGGACAGCAGCGTTTAGGCATTGTTGGTTCCAACGGCTCGGGTAAATCCACACTGCTTAAACTCCTGGCGGGGCAACTTCTACCCCAAACAGGCGAAAGCCGTATTCATGTCAAAAGCGCCTATCTCGATCAACACCTGGCCCAACTGGATAAAACCCAGAGCGCTATAGAGCAGTTAAAAGCGGCCAACCGAGCGGCACCTGTCAGCCTGCTGCGAACCCGGCTGGTACACCTTGGGCTTACGGCTGAGAAAATTAGCGTTGCCTGCGCAAAGCTAAGCGGCGGTGAACAGCTCAAGGTAGCGCTGGCGTGCGCGCTTTATGCCGACCCGCCCGCGCAGCTATTGCTGCTGGATGAACCCAGCAACCACCTCGACCTGCCCTCGCTACAGGCACTCGAAAGTATGCTGAGAGGCTACCCTGGCGCGCTGGTAGTGGTCTCTCATGACCAGGATTTCTTACGCCACCTGGCACTGACCGATTATCTGCGCGCCACATCAGACGGCTGGGTACTGGAGCCAGCCACGAACCGCTAATCATGCCACTGGCGTTTGGCCTTCCTGAAGCCAGTGGTCAAACGCCTCGTCTTGAACGGTGTCGCGAGCGGCGTAGTAGACCAGCCGTAGATGGCGGTCTTCATCGACGATCAGCGAGGTATGTTCAAAATCGATCGCTCCTAACGGCTTTAGATGAAAATGGCGAATGCCATGACAAGGCCCGTGGATATCCTGCCCTGCCCACCACGCTTTAAAATCCGGATCCACTTTCACCAAGGTCTTGATCAGTTGATTGATTGCCGGGTCTTCAGGCGCACGGGCCGCATCACGTTTGAAGCTGGCAAGCAGTTGCCGTGCCTGCGCTTTCCAGGGGTCGAAAAGAGCGCGCGTAGCCGTATCCATAAACAGTAGCCATAGCAGGTTACGCTGCTCCGGAGGATGCTCGGAGAAGCCAAACAGACGAGCTGCGGCGTGGTTCCAGGCCAGCACATCCCAACGTAAATTCAACACGTACGCAGGCCGCGTGGGCAAGTCGTTCATCAGGCGATGTACCAGCGGCGGTACACTGCACCAGGTTTTCCCCGGTTCAGCGGGAAGACGCTGATGCGCCAGTAAAAAAAGATGACGTCGCTCAATGGCATCGAGCTTTAGCGTGCGCGCAAGACGGTCGAGAAAATCCGCCGAGGCGCGAATATCTCGACCCTGCTCCAGCCAGGTGTACCAGGTCAAGCCTACCCCTGCGAGTGCTGCCACCTCCTCACGGCGTAACCCCGGCGTGCGGCGCCGCTTGCCCACGGGCAAGCCAACCTCTTCCGGTGTTACCTGCTCACGTCGGCTGCGTAAAAACTCCCCTAGCTCTGTGCGGGTGCGTTTTAACGAACGTTCCAGCGCCATCTTATTGCCTTTAGTAATAGTATAAATAGTTAAATTGTACCCCCTTTAAAGCCTCTCCAGAATAGCGCCTTCACCACTTGGTAGCGGTCAGCAACACACGCTAACAAGTACATAATGAGCCTGACTGGAGAGCCTGATGGCGTTTTCTTCTCGACTATCGATTTATCTTATTGCCTTGGGCGCCTTTTCATTAGGTATGGCGTCCTATGTCACCGCAGGGCTTATTCCCCTGATCACCTCTGCATTTCTAGTCTCGGATGCGATGGCGGCACAGTTAGTGACGGCGTTTACGCTGGCATATGGCCTGATTTCGCCCATCGCAGTTGCGCTGCTCCCAGGCAATCAGCAGCGAACGGGGTTAATTATCGCGCTAGCACTTTTCGTTGTGGCGAATGTGGCAAGTGCGCTGGCCGCAAGCTTTGCAATGCTAGTGGCTTGGCGAGCGCTGGCGGGCGTGGGAGCCGGGGTTTATCTGGCATTGGGAATTGCGGCCTCAGCGACGCTGGCGCCTGAAGCGCAGCGCGGCAAAGCCATCGCGGTCATTATGGGCGGCATGGCAAGCGGCACGGTACTTGGCGTGCCGCTTAGTCTGTTACTCGCCGAGCAACTGGGCTGGACATCAGCCATGTGGCTGATTGCACTGCTCGGCGCGACTTCCCTGGCAGGCCTTTACCTTAAGCTACCCGACATTCCCGCTGCGCCTTATGTTTCACTGTGGCGCAAGCTGCCTATTTTGAAGCACCCCGCCACGCTGACCATTTTGGCCGTCTCGCTCTTGGGTGCCATAGCAAGCCTTGGCATGTATACCTTTATTGCTCCGTTTATGGCGGCATCCCCTTCCGGCGAAACCGCGTCTATCGCGCTCTACCTATGGGTTTGGGGCGTCGGCGGGATTCTGGGCAGCTTTTTAATTGGCCCGATTGTGGATAAAAGCCAAGGCTCCAGGGTTGTGCTGGTGATTATGCTGTTATTGGCAGTTTCTCTGATTAGCCTGCCAGTCGCCGCCTCCCTGCACCCATGGCTTGCGCTTGTGCCTATCAGCTTATGGGGAGCCGTTGGCTGGGCGTTACAGGTACCGCAAAATAATGCGCTAATGCGCGTTCGCCAACAGCATGGCGATGGTAATCTCGCGGTGGCGCTGAATGAATCAGCCCTATACCTGGGTAGCGCTATTGGGGCGGCAGCTGGTGGGCTTATGCTTTCCAGCGCGCTACCTGTCTGGATACTTGCTGTAAGCGCCAGTGCGCTAGCAGCCGCTGGGGCACTAGTGCAGCTCACCATGGGCCCGCGGAGTCATTAAGCAATTAGTATTAAATACTTAGCGCACGGCAAGCCGTCAGCGGATAAGAAAGAAGGAAATATTGCCTCGGCCTGGAAAATAAATACAAAAAGCCTTTGACGCGCGACGCCAATCGTGACACTGTAGCGTCAGTTGGTTAGCAAGCAGCATGGTTTCAGAAGTGTACGATCTTTTTCGGCAAGCCTGATATTGTATTCCTTGTTTCACCCGCTACTTAATCTGGGTAATACCAGGAACATCATTACAGCGCATATGCGCGAAAGGATTTAATCATGGCAACTGGCACAGTTAAATGGTTCAACGACACTAAAGGCTTCGGTTTCATCGCTCCTTCTGACGGCAGCGACGACCTGTTTGCACACTTCTCCGAAATTCAGTCTGACGGCTTCAAAACCCTTCAAGAAGGCGCTAGCGTTTCTTTTGACGTTACCCAGGGTAAAAAAGGCCTTCAGGCTTCTAACATCAAGCAAACTTCTTAATATTTATTATTAAGTGTTTGTTCAGACCTTAGGGTCTGACTGACAAGGCCCGCTTCGGCGGGCCTTGTTGCGTTTGGGTTCAGTAAAGTTGTAACCAAACCAAACAAGCCGCCAACCACGGCTTGCCTGCCCTTCTTCTATGCGTTTTTAATCCATTTATTCACTCGCACATCAACACTCACGGTGAGTGTCTCCAGTGCTGCCGCTCTTTCGCGGCCCTCAGCGCTTGCCCGATAAAGATGCGGGGTCATGGCCAGCAGATCCGCAATGGACTCTTTACCATTCAGTGTGAGCGAGTAACTGACCGTTTCAGCTACTTGCGCAGTGAATCCTTCCGGCACTAACTGCTCACCACTGCGCTCAGGCTTGAGCGTTGGATAAATGATTTCGCGCAGCTCGCGCAAATGATTTGCGCCTGCTTCTACCTGTAACAGTATCCCCCCCGGCTTGAGCACCCTGGCAAACTCGCTCATCACGTGAAAGCCGAACATGCATAGCAGCCTATCCAGCGAGGCAGATTGCACAGGCAAGTTAGCGTTACTGCCTACTACCCAAGTGGCAGACGGGTCTTTTTGACGACCCTGCTCTTTATGAAAACTCTGTTTGGCCGAGGCCATGGCCGCCCATTTGGAAATATCCAGGCCAATCAGCTCAAGCTGGGTATTATCAGATGCCGCCTGGGCCAGCTGGCGCAAGTAATAGCCCTCACCACAACCGGCATCCAGACAGCTAAGCGGCATATCTTCCGGCGCGCCGCTCAAGGCAGCGTGATTGATAGCGTCTGCAATGGGCTGATAATACCCGGCATTCAGAAAACGCTGTCGGGCAGACACCATGGCCTTGCTATCGCCTGGGTCGTTTGAACGCTTGTTTTGAACCGGCAAAAGGTTCACATAGCCCTGTTTGGCAATATCAAAACTGTGCCCGGCCGCGCAGCGCCAAGCGCCTTCGGCTTGAGTCAGCGGGTCGCCATCAAGCGGGCAGGCCAGGGCTTTAAACGCGGTTCTATTCATAAAGAAAGCTACGGTTGCTGAAAAGATAACGGGTCATGATGAGTCTCTGCGAACAAGGCAACGATAAAAGGTGGGCAGTTTACCTGACCGCGTCAGTACGTACTAACACGCCGTCGTTGCTTGTTGCCCACTCGCCTTCATCACTCTATTGTTGCGGAAGCTTACGCGCATAGCCCTTGAACAACCCATGCTGCCACTGGCGCACCGCGAGCACCGAGGTAGTACCAAAGCGCTGAGTGATGGGCAGGCTGCTTTCCCGTTCACAGAGTTCATGGAACTCCTTGGCCAGCCGCTGCATGATCTGTTGCCACTCGTCGTTACCCGCCCGGGAGAGCAGGCCGTTGAGGACCAGCAGCTTTTCGCTTTCGCTGTCAAAACGTGAGCGAAAAAAGTCGTTGGCAATATGTTGCTGGAAGAACTGCTGAATAGGGCCGCCAGGCCGCCAGCGAAAATTAGGCGCTACTCTGCGTTTAATTCGGTTACCCGGCAACAGCTGGATAAGGGCAAGCCGTTCAAGCTTAAGCAGTTGCTGGGTGCATTCCGCTTCGCTTAGCTGATACTGATGATGAATCTCAGCAAAGCTATAACCATTGATTACGCAAACGGCAATCAAGAATAGCTTGGGGTCGTCAGCAATACTCTGCTCTTGTGCCTGGGTAAGCTCTTGCAGGCGGCGCTCTTCGGTTTGCATGGTCTGCACCAGCTCGGCAAATTCAAGGTTGAGCTGCTCACAGATGCATTCAAGGCGTGCTAACGTGATATTGCGTTCAGCAAAAAGCCGCTTAACTGAGGCTTCGCTTAATCCAAGCCACTGAGCCACATCGGCGTAGGTTTTTCCCTGCATTCGCAGTTGGCGCTTTAAAGTATTAAGCAGTGAGTCGGTTTGAGACACAGCGACCTCCTGGCGTAAAGTATCGAATAACGATACTTTACCGCACAAATAACGCAACTCATCTTTAAAAGGTTGCGTAAACCAGAGCTATAAAGGAAAGTCCGATGACTTCGAGACGCAAACAAGGCTAACGAACCATGCAACGACTGCTCCGCACGCCAGGTGCCTGGCCTTATCTCATCGCTATCTTTCTCAATGCCTTTATGGATTTAGGGCATAAGATTGTGATTCAAAATACAATCTTCAAAAGCTACGATGGCACCGTCCAGATAGTCTTGACGGCGCTGGTGAACGGGCTGATTCTGCTGCCCTTTATCATGCTGTTCAGCCCTGCCGGTCATGTCGCCGATACCTACCCCAAAGTGCGCATTCTACGCTTTTCGGCGTGGGCAGCGGTGGCCATTTCACTGGGTATTACCGCCGCTTACTACCAAGGCTGGTTCTGGCTCGCCTTCGCCATGACGCTACTTCTGGCGATTCAGTCAGCTTTCTACTCCCCGGCCAAATACGGCATGGTCAGAACCCTGTTTGGTAAGCCGCGTCTGGCAGAAGCCAATGGCCTTATCCAGGCGCTTACCATCGGCGCTATTCTGGCCGGCACAGTGATTTTCACCGCCTTCTTCGAAACCTGGACACCTCTTGCGAACCAATCCCCTGACCAACTGTTGCGCCAAATTGCCCCGCTAGGCTGGTTGCTGGTGGTTAATAGTGTGATTCAGGTGCTGGCTCTTTACCGCTTGTCACTGGATGCCCCACCCACGCCAGGCACGCCGCTTACCTGGCAGCGCTACATTAAAGGCAGCGCTCTAAAATACAATCTACGCCTGGTGGCATCGCAGCCCGTATTAAAGCTTTCGATTATTGGTCTGGCCACGTTCTGGTCGGTCGGCCAGGTGCTGCTGGCGGCTTTCCCCGCCTATGCCAAAGGTGCTCTAGACATCGGTAACACGCTGGTGCTTCAAGGTATTCTCGCGGCCAGCGGTATCGGCATCGCACTGGGCTCGGTACTCGCCAGCAAGCTTTCCCGCAATCGGATTGAAACGGGTTTGATTCCCGTTGGTGCCCTGGGCGTGGCCGTTGGCTTGTGGTGCCTGCCGCTCCTCACGTCGCCGCTTGGTCAGGCGCTGAACTTTGTGTTTATCGGCTTGATGGGTGGGCTATTTATCGTGCCGCTCAATGCGCTAATCCAGTTCCATGCCGCTGACAATGAGCTGGGTACCGTGCTGGCCGCCAATAACTGGATTCAAAACCTCGCCATGCTGGGCTTTTTGGTGCTCACGGCGCTATTCGCTTTAGCGGGCGTGGATAGCCACTATCTACTGCTATTGATTGCCAGCGTAGCGATGATCGGTGGCGGCTACACCATCGTTAAGCTGCCCCAGAGCCTGGTGCGCTTTTTACTCGGTTTTCTGCTTACCCGACGCTACCGGGTGGATGTTCACGGCCTGGAAAACATGCCCGCCCAGGGTGGCGTGCTGCTACTGGGCAACCATATCAGTTGGGTGGATTGGGCCATGGTGCAGATCGCCAGCCCCCGGCCGGTACGCTTTGTGATGCTTAAAAGCATTTATCAACGCTGGTATCTACGCTGGTTCTTTAAAGCGCTGGGCTGTATTCCGATTGAACGCGGCGTTGGTGCCGAGCAGGCGCTGACAGCGGTCGCCGATCAGCTCAACGCCGGTGAAGTGGTGTGTCTGTTTCCGGAAGGCGCCATCAGCCGCACGGGACAACTGGGCGAATTCCGCAAAGGCTATGAGCGCGCCTGCAAGATGGCCAACCCCGACGTCAAAATCGTTCCGTTTTATCTGCGCGGACTATGGGGCAGCCAGTTCTCGCACTCCTCCAGCAAATTGAAAGAGCTGCGCTATGCGCCGCTGCACCGCTCAATCGTTGTGGTGTTTGGCCGCACGCTACCTAAAGAGACCCCGGCGGACGTGCTTAAACGGCGCATTTTCGAGCAGGCTACCCGCTCCTGGCAGCTTTCGATGGAAAACCTGCATACCCTGCCGGATGCCTGGATACGCAGCGTCAAGCGCCGCCCCGGCCAACCAGCCCTGGCTGACACCATCAGTCGCCCGCTGAGTGCCGCGAAGGCGTTAACCGCCAGCATTCTGATGGCCAAACGTATTCGCAAGCAAAGCAAAGCGCAAAACGTTGGCCTGCTGCTGCCCACCAGCAGCGCTGGCGTACTTGCCAATATGGCGTCACTACTGGCGGGTAAAACGGTAGTTAACCTCAACTACACCGCAAGCCAGGAGGCGCTGGCGTCTGCCTTGGCACAAGCGGAGATTGAAACCGTTTATACCTCGCAGCGCTTTGTCGAAAAGCTTGAACAGCGCGGGCTGAATATTGCCGAGCTGCTTGCCAAGCAGAATGTTGTCTACCTGGAAGCGCTGCAAGCCTCAATGGGTCGGGGTGAGCGCCTGTTTACCTGGCTTTCAGTGCACCTACTACCTACGGGGCTATTGCGCCTGCTTTATTGCCGAGCGCATGACGCCGAAGCCACCGCAGCCATTCTTTTTTCCAGCGGCAGCGAGGGGCAGCCGAAAGGGGTAATGCTCAGCCACCGTAACCTGATGGCCAACGTGAAGCAGACCTCCGACGCGTTGAACACTGAACATAACGACGTCATGCTGGCCTCACTCCCGCTGTTTCACGCCTTTGGCCTAACGGTTACCCAGTTCTTGCCCTTGATTGAAGGTCTACCGCTGGTGTGTCATCCCGACCCGACCGATGCCGTGGGTATCGCAAAAGCAGCAGCCAAGTATCAAGCGACCATCATGTGCGGCACATCCACGTTCCTGCGCCTGTTTACGCGTAGCTCCAAGGTTCATCCGCTGATGCTGGATAGCATAAGAGTGGTGGTGGCCGGGGCGGAAAAGGTCGACGACAGCGTACGCAGCGCGTTCCAGCTTAAGTTTCATAAGCTGATTTACGAGGGATACGGCGCAACGGAAACCTCCCCCGTGGCGGCGGTCAACCTGCCCGACGCACTGGATATCAACTATCTGCAGGTTCAGCGTGGCGCCAAGGTAGGAAGTGTGGGCATGCCCTTGCCCGGCACGAGCTTCAAGATTGTTGACCCGGAAAGCTTTGCAGAGCTCTCCACGGGTGATGCGGGCATGATTCTGATCAGCGGTCCCCAGGTCATGCAGGGCTATTTGAATGACCCGGCACGCACCCACGCTGCGCTGTGCGAAATTGACCATCAGCAGTGGTACGTGACTAACGATAAAGGCTATCTAGACGAGGATGGCTTTTTAACCATCGTTGACCGCTACTCGCGGTTTGCCAAAATCGGCGGCGAAATTGTCGGCCTTGCCGCAGTAGAACAGGCCGTGAAAGCCACGCTGAACGACCCGGACACGGCCATCATGGCGGTCAACATACCGGATGCAAGTAAAGGCGAGCGAATTGTGCTGCTATCCGAGACACCGCTGGATGCTAAAACGGTCAGGGCCGCGATGCTGGAAAATAGCATATCGCCCATGATGTTACCCAGCTACTGGCTAACGGTAGATACCCTTCCCCGCCTGGGTTCTGGCAAGCAGGATATCGCTGGAGCCAAGCGCTTGGCACAGGAAAAACTAGCCGAAAATGAGAAGCAGCCAGCGCCTTAGCCCAGGCAACCGTGTGTCGGCAGTTTAAGAAGTAGCACGTGTTCACCCCGAACACAGACAGCGCTTCAGCCTTGAGGCGCTACCTGATCTTATCGGCTGAACCTCGGTGTAAATTAGTAGATTTTATTCACTGAAAGCGCTGAGTTTTATCCATGGTTTCTAAATTGATTGTGTATTAGATTGCTACTGGCTATTTCGAGGTAGGGTGTTTCCTCGAAGCCCCATACCCGAAACTAAGGAACGCGTTATGCCCAACCCCGCGATCAATATTTACAAGCAGCGCCGCAGTCAATATGTCATCGGTAAAGATATCCCCATTAGCCAGACTGTAGTAACCGCGCTGATCAAGGAAGCCGTCAAGCAGGCGCCTACCTCGTTCAACTCACAAAGCTCGCGTGCGGTGATTTTGTTCAATGAACAGCACGACAAGTTCTGGCAGCTAGTCATGGATACGCTGCGCAAGATCGTACCGGCTGACTCTTTTGAGCCTACCGAGAAAAAAATTAATAGCTTTGCCGCCGGCGCGGGCACCGTCCTGTTTTTTGAAGACCAGGATGTGATCAAAGGGCTGCAAGACAAATTCCCGCTCTACGCTGACAATTTCCCTGTTTGGTCAGAGCACGCTACGGGTATCGCCCAATTTGCCGTGTGGACAGCGCTTTCAGAAGCCGATATCGGCGCCAGCCTGCAGCACTATAATCCCATCATCGACGACGCCGTATTTGAAGCGTGGGATCTACCGTCTTCCTGGAAGCTGCGTGCCCAGATGCCTTTCGGCTCTCATGAAGCGCCGTTCGGTGAAAAGACCTATATGAATGACGAAGAACGCTTCCGCGTCTTCTCCTAAGCAGCAAAGCCTCCCCGTATAGAAGCGCCTTACCGCCCGCTGGCGTATTCAAACCAGCGGGCGGTAACGTTTAAATACGGCATTTATACCAAGACGTTAGCCGCCCCTGACCTTACGAAGCGGGCTTTTTATTTGAGCTGTCCGTATCGTTAGAACTTTCCGACTCATCTGTATAGCGCGCGCTTTCTGTCTCGCCCGAGCTTTCTGATTCGTCGGAACGTTCTTCGTCTGATGAATCGGATGCTGCATCCGCGCTTTCTTCATGCTCAGACTGGTCCTCGTCTGAATGCTCTTTCTGCTCGGCATCTGCCTTTGACGCAGCCTTCTTGGGCCTTTCACCTTTGGCCACATCGTTATGGCTGATCACCATAACTTCGCGAGGCCACCACTCTGGATGTTGATCGCGAATAAATGTCATCAGCTTTTCTCGAACATTCATTTCCGCGGTCCAGCCGGAAAGCGGGTCAGACGTCATCAAATAGCAGGTAATGGTCTGGGCCGTGGCAGTCTGCCCCGTGACATAGCAGAGCAGCTTATGGTGCTCGACCACACTGTCCTCTTCCTTGGCAACAGCCAGAAACTTTTCTCTGATCACTGAAATATCGGCGCTTAAGTGAAGAATCAGCTCCAGGCCGCGGTATATTTTGGCGCTTTTAACCGAGAGGTTTTCAAAGGGTTTGGAGGTAAAGTAGGTGACCGGCACGATCAGCCGCCGATCATCCCATACCCTCAAACGGATAAACGTATAGAAAATGCCCTCTACATAGCACCACTGCCCTTCGAACATCACCAGGTCGCCGATACGAATCGGTTTAGCAAGCGACAGCTGAAAGGAAGACAGGATATTGCCCAGCACCGTTTGCCCGGCAATACCCACGAGTACCGCCAAGACGCTCGCCGAGGCTAAAATCGATAACCCCAACGTTTCAAAGAGCTGGATCTTGCTTAAAACATAAATCGAAACGCTGATTACCGTAAGCAGAATGATGCCCCGGCGTAAGGCGTATAACGAGGTTAAAAGCTTACGCTCATCCTTGGGTTTGGTGTCGTCAATTTCCCCCACCAGGCGGCGCGTCATGCGCAGCATAATGGTATCTATCAGGCGAAGCGCAATGGTACCGAGGCTCCAGGCCAGTATGGCGATCAATACAATCCGAAAAGTGGTTGTGGCGACAGCGGAAAACGATACGACGTAGTCGAGCAGCGTTTGGGTCACCAACGACATCATGATCAAGGCCATCGGACCTTTAATTCGCGCAGCGAAGATGCTTCGTGCCCCGCTCGGCAGCAAGCGTGCCATCAGCTCAACCAAGTGGTAGCTTCCCCAACCCACGAAGGTAATCACCAACAGAAAAATCGGAATGGCGATCCATTCCCATATCTTGAGCATCCCAAACGAAGCCTTTAAGCGGCTGGGGATATACTCTTCCAGCATTGAAGGACCGTACTCTTCATAAAGATCCGGGATGTAGGTAATGCTGTCTGGCATGATCAACCAGACGGGGTCCTGGTCATCTAACCGGTAGCGCCCCAGGCGAATATCGTAGTCCTGGCCTTCTATTTTCAGCGACGCAAGCTCAATATCTCGGCGCGGCTGGCCCGCCAGGGGGTTTTGACCGGTGGGGTCTTCAACAGCGGCGTCCTGACGACCGGAAAGGTTTGAGGCATTCATCCACTCACCGCGCCGCAATACTTCGGCTAACTGACGGGTCAACAACGCGCCTTGGCTCTGCTGCTCTTCCGCTGACAGGTCATTAAGATTCAGCATGTGTGCCGCTTCGGCAAACTTTTCCTCGTTGGTTAACCTCAAAAAACTGCGTATCGACTCACGCGGGGTTGCGCGCCGAACGTCGTCAGGCGCCTCATCCAACCCTTCATTTAGCGTACTAATCGCGAACCAACGGCTATCCTGGTCTTCTTCTCCCTGAGATTGCGCCGTGCAGAGGCTGGAAAATGCCAATGCTATTACCAGCACTATCCATGTAGGCCACGAGCCGTGTGCTTTCATAATTACTTTATCCATAGAGGTGAGCCGACGTTTGTCCACCAACGATCAGTAGGTAACACTGTTTTATCCGTGTCAGTGGTGAAACGAATTACAGCCTACCTATGTGGATCAAGCAAGCCAAAGCCTGACCGTCTTATCAGCTCAGTCAGGCTTTAGTCTTACCCAGGCGGCGCTAACGTGCCTTACGCCTAAGCTTTACTCCAGCTTGGTAAGCCGCAGCCGGGAAATTCTGGAAGAGGGCAAAAATGAGTCTGACCGCGCTTCTTCCCAGTACTGCTGAAACACCGTGTGCTCGCAACGGCCACTGAGCAGTTCATCAGGCTTTAAAAAGGTAAACATCTGATCGTAAGACTGAATCTCGTTTTCAGACACCCGCCGAATAATGTGCTCAGGCCCCAGCTCACTAGGGTGGCTAAGCCCGGCGGCGCCCAGCATTTCCGCCAACGCTTTTAAGGTATTGCGGTGGAAGTTGTACACGCGGTCTGTTTTGTCAGCGATATCCAGATGGCGGCTGCGGTTGGGATCCTGAGTAGCCACGCCGCTTGGGCACTTATCGGAGTGGCAGTTGAGCGCCTGGATACACCCTAGAGAAAACATGAACCCCCTGCCCGCATTACACCAATCGGCCCCCAGCGCCATGGTGCGGGCAATATTAAAGCCGGAGGTAATCTTGCCTGCCGCGCCAATTCGAATCTCCTCGCGAAGCCCAGCGCCCACCAGCGTGTTGTGCACCAGCGTTACAGCTTCGGTGAGCGGCACCCCCATACGGTTGATAAACTCAAGCGGCGCAGCGCCGGTTCCGCCTTCACCGCCATCCACCACAATAAAATCCGGCCTTTCACCGCTTTCCAGCATGGCTTTAACAATCGCAAACCATTCCCAGGGGTGACCAATCGCCAGCTTGAAACCTACCGGTTTGCCGCCGGAAAGCGTGCGCAGCTGGCCAATAAAGCTCATCAACTCCAGCGGGGTTGAGAACGCTGAATGGGCGGCAGGAGAAATCACATCCTGGCCCATAGGTACTTCTCTTGCCTCAGCAATCTCGGCGGTTACCTTGGCTGCGGGCAATATGCCCCCGTGGCCTGGCTTGGCGCCCTGAGAAAGCTTGATCTCGATCATCTTAACCTGATCATCCGCTGCGTTGGCGGCAAAGCGCTCGGCGTTAAACGTGCCGTCCTCGTGACGACAGCCGAAGTAGCCGGAGCCTATTTCCCAGACCAAATCACCGCCATGCAAGCGGTGGTAGCGAGAGATCGAGCCTTCGCCCGTGTCGTGATAAAAGCCACCCTTGTAAGCGCCGGCATTCAGCGCCTCGATGGCATTACCGGAGAGCGAGCCAAAGCTCATCGCCGAAATATTAAACACGCTGGCAAAGTAGGGCTGGCTACAGCGACTACCGCCCACCTGAACGCGAAAGTCAGCGTCTTCAATGGTATGGGGAAGCAGCGAGTGATTAATCCACTCATGGCCCGGCTGATACATATCCCGAAGCGAACCAAAGGGCTTCTTGTCGCTCTCGTTTTTAGCGCGCTGATAGACCACGGCACGCTGCTCGCGGGAAAAGGGCCGTTCATCCAGATCCGACTGAATAAAGTACTGGCGTATTTCCGGGCCGATCGACTCCAGAAAATACCGAATATGGGCAAGCACAGGATAGTTACGGCTTACCGTGCGCTTGCGTTGGCGCACGTCGTGTAAACCCAGCAAGGCAAGGCTGCCAAACACCACCACGCCCAATAACCATATAAGCGAGAAGGACAGCCCTATGAGTGAAATAGCCAACAGACACCAGCAGGCAACAAAGGCAACGTTACGCAGTGGCAGGCGGGTGAGTCCTCTTGCTTCAATCATGTGCGCTAAAACTCCTTGGGGGGCGGATTAATCATTAGCAAAGTAATGACTAGCATAACGTACGCGGCAACCATAAAGGTAAGTTGAGCATTAAGTGTCGTACGAATGCAGCTGCTGGGAGGACAGCGTATTCATGTTCCATTCAGCGAATACGTTTATGCTACGTGCAGCCAATCGAATACCCATTGGGTTGAATGCCATTGTGTTGAATGCCGTCTGGAGCATGAGTATGACAGTAAAATATTGTGGCGCGGGCCGCCTGGTTGCCGCGCTGACATTGGTGTTAATAGCGACTAGCGCAGCTGCTGAGCAGCCTTCACAGGGTGAGCAACCTTTACGAGTTGAACAACTGCAACGCTGTGGCAATCTGCTGGCGATGGATATTCAAGAATTCTGCCTGCGTGTCAGCGGGCTGGATGACACCGATTTTCAAGTGAAGCTCAACGGCACCCCACTTCACGCAGAAGGCCTTGACCACGATGGAGATCGAGTGCGGGTGCGCATCAATAGCGCCGATGCGCAAAGCGGTCCTCTGTGGTTCGAGCAGCACGAACAGTCCAGCAATCCGGTTTGGGTCAGCCTCAGAGGCAGCCATGTGCTGGCGGCCACGGATCAAGAGACCGCCAAGAACATGGATGACATTACCACCTACGTGGATCTGATCAGTCTGATCATTGAAGAAGACTACGACGGTGCCGAGGAGGCCCAGCGGCTGGCAGAAAAATACGGCGCTGAAGTCGTCGGCATGATCCCGCCGCTCAATACCTATCAATTGCGCTTACCCGTCGACAACCTGGAGGAGCGCGATGCGTTAGTACTCAGGTTAGGCAGCGAGGTCAGCATCGATGCGGTCGTCGTCGAAGAATCCGGCGCAGAAGAAACCGCTGAGAGTGAGGCAAACAACCTACCCAATGCAGATGACCAGCGATGGGCATCCAATCGCTTTCTGGATGCCGTGAACTATTACCAGCGGCGTCTGCCGCAGAACGGGGATATCGAAACGCAGCCCATACGCATTGGCGTCATTGAGAGAGAAGTCGACTTTGATTCGCCGGATTTTGCCGATTACCTGGGCGACTGCCGTAAAGATTCGTCAAGAACCTGTGTTTATGCACGCGATGCCGCCACGCCCGATGGGCACGGCACCACGGTTGCCGGCGTTTTGGCCGCGGCCTGGAATGAAGGCGGCAACAGTGGTTTTCTACGCGGCTTGGACGAGGTAGGCCCTGGCTTTGATGTGATTGTGGACCGCAATTCAGATGCAGGCATTACCGCCAATGTCGCCGCCTCGGTGAACCTTGTGGAAGACGGTGTCCGAGTGCTCAACTGGAGCTGGGGCATCCACCGGGTAGGCGCTACCGATATTAACGGCGACGAGGTTGATTCATTAGTGCGCTCAGGCATTGCCATGAGCGGTTATGAAGAACTGCTTGAAGAGTTCTTCTTATGGCTGCGCCGAGAACATCCGGATGTAGTGGTCGTGAACTCAGCGGGCAACGCATCATCGTTTTCTGGGAGTGATGATTATCGGCTGCCCTCCTCGTTCGTGACCGAGCAGCTGTTCGTAGTGGGTGGGCATGAGCGCAGTGATGAGGACGTCCCGGTGGAAGATCCCCGTTACGTGATCAAACGTGAAGCATCGAATATCGATATGCGCGTGGATATCACTGCGGCGGCCTGTGTGCGCGGATCTTCCCTGATAGAGGGCGAGCAAGGCGAAGCCCACTGTGGAACCTCCTACGCAACCCCATTGGTGGCCGGCCTGTTGGCCGCAATGATGTCGATAGATCCAGAACTCACGCCAGCGCAGTTACGCATTCTGCTCCGCCGCGGCGCCATGACCATCGGTGAAGAGTACGATTTCGAGCCGACTGATGCCGATGACCTGACCGCACCAATTTTACCGTCAGAACGCGCCAATGACCTGAATCATCCGGATATTGGCCTTTCCGCTCGGCTGAATATGTACAAGACGCTGGATCTAACGGTGCAGAGTCTGGAACGAGACCGCTAGGCTATCTAGACCGACGCAGAAAAGCCCACCCCACGGGGTGGGCGATCGCCGCATCATACTCTTTTAGGAACCATCAACTTGCTTGCCGTACGCACCGTGATAACGATGGCGCTTGCGGCAACGACGATCAAAAACGCTCCTAACGTCAGCATCGCCGTGAAGCCGAATAAATCGAACAGTATGAGTCCGGCGACACATCCGCTCAGGAATGAAAAAATCGTTATTAAATGGGTATGTAACTGCTTTTGAAAAAAGCGCCGATCAAGCGATCCATCACGTGACACGAAGGATGACAAGAACGAGCCTAGCGCGATGCCCGCATCGGTCAGTGTGCCGGTCACATGCGTCGATCTCACCCGACCATTGGACAGTTGCGTTGAGGTCGAGTTATGCACCCCCATCAAAAAGCCCAGCATTATCAGCACTTGCGAGTTGAAGTGCGTCGAATACACCAGAATTTCAAAAAGTGATACGGCGACCAGAGCCGCGCCTTCAACTAGAAGTATCAGACAGAAGATGGTTCTTATTTTCTGACCTGCGATCACCGCAATACGGGCAAGCATCCCTCCCATTACGAAGGCAATGAGCAGAGTTGCCAGAAACAGAAACCCATGCGTATCGGAGCTTGCCACTTCGCTTGGCATTTGCGAGACGTTGCCACTCATATGCGAGGGGAGAAAACCAAAGGCGCCCAATGCCATGGCATTGAGAATACCCGCAGCCGTCGCCAGCACCATTGCCAGATAACGATCTTCGGTATGAGATCGAGCTTTCTTCTTTTTGATTAGCACAATTGCGTCTCCAACTACCGGGCTGACAGTGAGTAGTTACGACACTAATACTAAAGAATAATTCTCATTTGTCTAATTAAGTAAGTACTTCCCTATTAGCACCTGGCGCCAAACCTTAAATAGCCAGCAAACACTGCAGACGAAGACTCTCTTGTCACTCCTCCCCTGCAAAGCAAGATTCGTTTAAGCTCTCTATGCTATAAAAAGAGTGAAACATCTGGCATCTATCAGATAACTCACTAAGCTCTTGTCTCTTTACATGACTTCAGGCCACGTTAAGGATGTTATGGGTCTTCAAGAAATCGCTTTTGGCGGCATTTATCTCAGCCCTCTGCTGATTTACGCATTGATTGGGTTTGTCGCCACTCTGGTGACCCGCTCCTTGCTTCATTGGATAGTCGGGCAGTACGCGCTGTGGTACGAGGCATGGTTCGACATCTCTCTTTTTGTCATCTTTACCGCAGCCACCACCTTCATCTTTACCATTTTGCTTGAAAGCCCTTAAGAGAGACCCTTAATGCGCCCTTCGCTTCGTATTCTGCTGACCCTTATTATTGTCGCGATTGCCGTTGCCGCCGGTGCCTGGCTATGGCGCTATTACCTTTATACGCCCTGGACGCGCGACGCCCGCGTGCATGCAGAAGTCATCACCATTGCCCCGGATGTCTCCGGCTGGGTACGCACCCTTAACGTGGCCGACACCGATTACGTTGCCCAGGGTGATACGCTGTTTGAGATCGACGATGCACGCTATCAAGCGGCAGTGAATAAAGCCCAGGCAACGGTAGAACATCGTCAGGCAACGCTTGAGCTCAACCGGGCCGAAGAGGGCCGCCGCAATCAGCTGCGCAATAGCCGCGCGATTAGCGCTGAGGATCAGCAGGTTGCCCAGGTAAATTCGCGCATTGCCGCCGCTGACCTGCAGCAGGCTGAGGCTGATCTGGCAAGCGCCCAGCTTGACCTGGAGAGAACCCAGATTAACGCGCCGGTAAGCGGTCATGTGCTGAATGTGCAGCTTTCGGCCGGTAACTACGTCAACCGCGGAAGCTCAGTACTGGCGCTGATCGCCGCCAATTCTTACTACGTGGTGGGTTATTTTGAAGAAACCAAAATGGCCACAATTCACGTGGGCGACCCGGTCGATGTCGTCTTAATGAACGGCGATACGCACCTTAACGGCCACGTGGTAGGGATTGGCCGGGGCATTGCCGACAGCAATACCAACCTGAACCAGCAACTGCTGCCTCAGGTTGCGCCTACGTTCAACTGGGTACGCCTGGCGCAGCGCATCCCGGTACGTATTGCCCTGGATGAAATCCCCGATGAAACGTTGCTGAGTGTCGGCATGACGGCCACCGTTCATGTCCGTCCTGTCGAGCGTCCTGCCGAGCGCGCTACCGAAACCCAAAACGCACGGCCTGAGTAACCCATGTCGCCGTTCGTTCAAACGTATTTAATGCCCAACGCCACGGCGGTCAAATTTGCCATCAAGACCACCCTGGCGATGATGCTCGCGCTCTATGTGGCGCTCTGGTTTGACTTGGAACGCCCCTACTGGGCGCTGATGTCGGCGGCGTTTCTTCAGATTCGTCCGATGAGCGGCATGGTGATCGAAAAAGGCATCTGCCAGCTTGGCGGCACTTTTATCGGCGCCGTGGCGGGCATCATTATCATGGCCCTGTTCGCTCAAGCGCGTATACCCGCGCTGATTACCCTGACCGGCTGGATCATGCTGTGTACCTATGTCGGCTCGCTATGGCGTAACAACTACACCTACGGTTGCCTGATGGCCGCGGTGACCGCCATGCTGATCGTGGTTATTTCCAGCGGTAGCACGCCTGCGGGGATTTTCGATATCGCGGTGGCGCGCCTTTCTGAACTGGGGCTGGGCGCGGTCTGCGCGATGCTGGTCAGTTCGCTGCTATGGCCATCCCACGTGGGAACGCACCTGGCGACCCAAGCAGACAGCGTCATCAATGAAGCTTTTGAGCATGCCGCCCTGCGCCTGGAAGCCAGCGACGACATTCCTGCGATGCAGAAGGCCCTGCGCGGCAGTTTAGGGCCATTAACCTTACTTGAATCCGATAGCCAGGCGGCCCGCTTTGAAGGCCCGGTCGGCCCTGGCCGAGTGCGCGCGACCCATGTCCTCACACGGCGCACGCTGCGCTTTTTCGCCAATTTGCAGGCGCTCCATCAGCTCATGCACGATCATGCCGACCGGCTTGATCCACAAAGCCTGAAGCTTGCCTGTCAGGTGGCTCAGGGGTTTCGGGAGGCCGAGCACGTTAAAGGCGTTGCTGACGCCAGAAAAACGCTTCAGGCGCTACGCCATCTGGTGCATGAAAATAACGACGAAACCACCTTGGCACCGCTGGATCGTCGCCTGCGCCTGGGGCTACGCGAGTCCATTGGCCACGCCATGGTGATGCTTGACGCCCGCGAAGCGATAGCCTCCCCGGGGCGCTATCAATTGCGCTCATCGCCGCTGGCCTGGCACCGCGACCACCTCGCCGCAAGTATCAACGCGATACGCTCAGGGATTGTGTTCTCGCTGCTCGCGGTCTTCTGGATTGTTACCGCCTGGCAAAGTGCCATGATCGCCATGATGCTGGGCACCCTGTTTTCGGCCTTCTTTGCCAGTCGTGACAACCCGATAGCGATTACCATGATGTTCTACAAAGGCATGCTGGCGGCCATTCCCAGCGCCTTTCTGTTCGGCCATGTGCTGCTCTCTCAGGCCAATAGCTTTCCATTGCTGGCACTCATTTTCGGGACACCGCTATTTTTAGGCCTATTAGGCGCGACTAACCTGGCCACGATGGGCTACTGCCTGGCCTTTACCATCTTCAACATCCTGCTGACGATGCCCGGCAACGGCATGGACTTCTCGTTTGACAGCTTCGCCAACCGGGTAGTCGCGGTGGTAATCGGCCTGAGCTGCGTGGTAATGGGCTTTCGCCTACTGCCAGGGCTGGGGACTCGGCTTAGGCGGCGGCGTTTGATCAAGGCAATATCCAATGATATTCACGAGCTAAGACGCCGTTCAATTCGCGATGCTGAAACCCGCTTTAGCGGCCATATGGCCGACCGCCTTCTGCATCTGGCCCAGCACGACGATATGCTGCCCGAAGAACAGCGCCACCTGTTTATTCTTGGCCTGACCGGGCTTGATTTAGGCACCGCCACACTGCGGCTGCGCGACCGGCTTGACGATGCGCCGCATCCACTCATTCGTGAAGCGCATCAAAATGTGCTGCGTGCCTTAGCGGTGGGTTTTGAAGACAGCGCTACTGGCCACCTGCCAAAAGGCATTCGTGAAGCGGGAAAACAGCTGGAAGACGCCATTACCACCCACGGCGATATCTCCGCCGACCGCCGCGTCCTGCTGGAAGGTCTGATTGAGCGCCTGGAACTCTCGCTTGAGCGCCTGGCGCGCATTATGGCAGAACGTCCGCAGCGTAAGCCTAAACCGCAGGCCAAGCACTTTGCTCAAGAAGCACAAGACCCCTAGCTACTTGGTGAAAACCGGCTCTTTTAGAGCGGTGGAGGCCCCTGGGGCTATATCGGAAGACGTGAAGGAATTTAGCCGCTTGGCAATGGAGGTGCTACATGTCTCGTCCACGCAGAGTCTGGCTTGCGGTCGCCGCCATGTTCTTTCTCAACGGCGGGCTGTTCGGCACCTGGGCTTCGCGCATTCCTACGGTGGCGTTGCACCACGACCTGGATGGCGGACGGCTCGGCCTGCTGCTACTCGTGCTGGCTTTTGGCGCTCTGATCTCGTTTCCGTTGGCGGGCAGAGCTTCGGATACCTTCGGCGCCGCGCGTGCGACCCTCGCGATTGCTCTCGCCTACACCCTTGCTCTAGTGATGATCGCTTGCGCTTTCAACCTCTGGTTGACGGCGGCGGCGCTGTTTCTCTTCGGTGCCGGCCATGGTGCCATGGATGTCACCATGAACAGCTGGGCTGGCGAGGCGGAGCGCTTCATCGAAAAGCCGGTCATGTCATCATTTCATGCCATGTGGAGTTTGGGCGCAGGCGTCGGTGCCGCGGCGGGCTATCTGGCGGTCAGCCTGGAACTATCGCTGCTTACCCACTTTTCGCTTATCGGCATCGCGATGTACGTGAGCATGATCTGGCTTGCGAGTATCGGCTGGAAATCTGAAACAAGGCCCCGTCCGGCGGGGGCGAAACGCTTTCCGCTGCCCCATGGTGTCCTGCTTTGGGTCGGGATCATCGCCCTGTGCGCCTCACTTGGTGAAGGCGCCATCGCCGATTGGAGCGCACTGTTTCTGGTCACCGTCACGTCGGCGACCACGGCCCAAGGAGCAATAGGGTACGCCGTATTTTCGCTGGCCATGGTCATCATGCGCTTGATCGGCGGCGGCGTGATTTCCCGGCTAGGCCCGGCAAACGCGGCACGCTTTGCCGGGTGTTCGGCCACCATCGGCGTGCTTCTCGCCGTCATTCCCGCCAACTTCATGGCCGCGCTGCTTGGCTTCTTCTTCCTGGGTATCGGCTACGCGCTTATCATGCCGCTGGCATTTTCCCGCGCGGCCAACGATCCCGATACGCCACCGGGCGTCGCCATCGCCAGCGTAGCGTCCCTGGGCTATGGCGGCATGCTGCTCGGGCCGCCGTTGATCGGCTTTACCGCTCACTTCATCTCGCTGCACTATGCCTTCGGAATACTTGGCCTGCTGGCAGTGTGCATCGTGTTCATTGCCTCATCACTTGAGCGCTTCTAGCGCCTGTTCAGCCAACGCTGGTTTTCAGCTATCGTTTAGCCGAACAGGCGCGCTAGGTGCTGGGTGTAAGCGGCCATATCGCGCTCGACGTCCGGTGCCTTGATCACATCGTTGGCGATAAAGATGGGCAGCGCTTCCAGGCCAATAAATTCCTGAGACTTGTGGAACGGGAAGTAAACGCCATCAACACCGCGACCCTCAAAGAAGTTATCCGCTTCATCGAAGGCGGCCAGCGGTGCATTCCAGGTAAGTGAAAGCATATAACGACGCCCTTGCAACAAGCCGCCGCTACCGTATTGCTTGGTGGGGTCCTGGCGCGAGCGGCCGTCGCTTGCGTAAAGTGAACCGTGCCCGGCGGTAAAGACTTCATCAATGTAGCGCTTAACGGTCCAGGGCGCGCCCATCCACCAGCCGGGCATCTGATAGACGATGGTGTCCGCCCAGAGGAACTTTTCCACCTCGGCCTCCACTTCGTAGCCCTGCTCAATCACCGTTTCACGAACTTCATGGCCCTGCTCGGCTAACGTACTCCAAGCCACATCATGCAGGGTATTGTTGAGCTCACCGCCAGAATGGGCGAACGGCTTGCCGCCATTGATTAACAGAATCTTCATCGTTAAAAACCTCTTACCCAATAGATAACCTTGCCTGTCGATAGGTGATAACCCTACCGGTATGGCTTGAATGTTGGCTATTATGAGATGCTCACAGGCATGGAAAAACCCGCCCCTTGGCAAGAGACTTTTGATATAAAGTCAACAAACGTGTTTTAACCCAATAGGCGCGAGCCGCAGTTATGAAAACCACCCTTGAAGAGCAGCAGGCATTTATTACCGTAGTGGATAGCGGTTCGATCACCGGCGCCGCCGAACGGTTGAGTATTACGGTGTCGGGCGTCAGCCGAGCGCTTAATCGCCTGGAACGCAAGCTGGGCGCCACCCTACTGCGTCGAACCACGCGGCGCCTGGAGCTGACCGAAGAGGGCGAAACGTTTTTAGATCACTGCCGCCGCATCTTGACCGCGGTAGAGGCGGCGGAAGAGTCGGTTCAGGATCACCACGGCCAGCCTCAAGGGCGGCTGCGGGTAAATGCCGCGCCCAGTTTCATGCAGTTCGTCATTGTGCCAGTGCTTGGTGAGTTTCGCGCCCGCTACCCAGGCATAACGCTACAGCTGGACACCCACGACCGTTTTGTAGACCTGCTGGAACAGCGTGTGGATTTAGCCATTCGTATTGGAGAGCTTGACGACTCATCGCTGCATGCACGGCGCCTGGGCCATAGCCCGCTTCGTATTCTGGCAAGCCCCGCTTACCTTAAGCGCGCGGGCACTCCACAAAGCATTGAAGACCTTGAGCGCCACAGCCTGCTCGGCTTCAGCCAGCTTGACCACCTTAATCGCTGGCCGCTGCGCCGTGCCGATGGTGAATACTTACGCATTACGCCCGCCCTCTCCGCCTCCAGCGGCAGCACGCTGATTGAGCTCGCGCTTAAAGGCGAAGGGATCGTCTGTCTAGCCGACTTCATGACCATCACGCCCCGCAAGGCAGGTGCATTGGTCGATGTACTGCCCAATCATACCGAACGTCAAATGCAGGCCGTCAATGCCGTCTACTACCGTCAGGCCACGCTATCCCAGCGCGCCCGGCTGTTTATGGATTTTCTGGCCGAACGCCTGCCGGGGGAGTATTTGCAGGGTTAAAAGTCTGGGCTAACGATGATTAAAGCCCAAACATCAGCGTTCGATGCGTCGAAAGTCCTGCCATGACACCGTCAGCCACGGCAAAAGTAACGGATCCTCCCGCACGGGCTACATCACCGCAGGCAAAAATGCCTGGAATGGAGGTAGCCTGCATCGCATCGGTTTTGACGATGCACCCCATTGGCGTTTCTTCAAGCTCACACGCCAGTTGAGCCACTAAGGGCCCAAGGTGCAGCGTCGGGGCAACGAAAAGCCCTGCTAGCGAAAACTTACGCCCATCGCTCATCATTAATTCAATGCCCGCACCGGATTGTTCAGCCAATTGAGCAACGGCGCCACGCTCAATATGTGCACCGCGTGCCTCCAACTGAGTCAACTGTTCGCTACTCGGCTCGAAGGCATCGTTCAAAAACAGCGTGGTTGCTCCCCAGTCCGGCAGCATCAAGCCATGGTGCATCGCAAGCTCAGAGGTCGCCAGCACGCCAATCCCTACCTTGCCCAACTCGTAGCCGTGGCAGTAAGGGCAGTGAAAAACGTGTTTGCCCCACAAGCCGGCGAGCCCTGGTAAGCTCGGAAGCTCATCGGTCACGCCAGCGGCCAGAATAATGCGCCGTGCCTGATAGGTGCTGCCATTATTGAGCACTACCAAGAAGTTATCCGCCTGCCCGGTTACCGCCTCCACACGCCCTGCCTGCCACTCAACTGTTGGGTACTCCATTAGCTGACTGCGAGCGTCTGCCGCTATTTCGCCCGGCGGCACACCATCTTGAGCTAAAAAGCCATGCGAATGGGCGGCAAAACGATTACGTGGCTCCCCCGCATCAATCACCACTACGTTTCGCCTTGCCCGCGCCAACTGCAGACCCGCTGCCATGCCCGCATAGCTTCCGCCAATAATCACTGCATCAACACTCATCATCTGTCTCCCGTTGTGCCCGCCAGAGTAAAACCATTTCATGTATCTTTTATTGATACATTAAAGACCTTACAAGAGCAAGTCCCGTATTCTCAGGAGTAAAGGAGTCAGCGAAATAATGCGCTATCAGAGCGTCGGTAGCTGATAACCCTTGCGCGTGGCGATATTGTCAAACTGTTCGGCAAGCTCCGCGAGAGTAACGGCGCCCAAGCGATTGATAAGCAAAGCCTCGGCCTCATGCATGGCGTCAAAAATCGCCGCGTTGACTACCTGTTCTACCGCGCAATCAGGGTTGGTATGATCCGTGCCAATAGCGAAAATGCGCGGCCCACCCACGGCGTTGTGGATGTCCAGCAGGGTTACGTTGTGCAAATCGCAGGCGATACGCCAACCGCCGTTATGTCCCTTTTCGGATTTCACATAACCCGCCTTGCGCAGCCCCGCCATTGTACGGCGTACTACGGCCCCATTGGTGCCCAGCATGGCGCCGATCTGTTCAGAGGTAATCGGCCGGGATTCGCGGGCAATGTGCAAAAGCACATGCAGCATACGAGAAAGGCGGCTATCGGTTCTCACGGGAAAACATCATCCATGTAGAAACAAGGGAAATGAAGGATAGCCGAACTTTAGCATATTCATTACCGGGCGCTGGCATCCACGTCACGCTTTTCCAACGTGCCCGGCTGTGCATGGAGTTTTTGATAGAGCCGTTGTCGATGATGTATATAAACGCTTAAACCAACACCTCCATGACGAATATTTTACCGTTTTGACGGTTAAGCAGAGCAAGAGTATCAGCCGTGCCGAGAGCCTAGTATCTGCTTCAAAACGCGCGATTCCAGTACAAAAGGAACGGACATATGATCCTCACCCTCGACTGTATAAAAACTGCTGCGTAGGCCGTATGCCGACAGTGGTTCAATTCGCTGATAGAGCTGACTGGCATCCTGCTGGTTCTGAAGAGAGTCGTGGTCAGCCACGATCAATGACAAACTGTGGTGGATAACATTAGCCTCGCCTGCTTCAACCTGCTGCCTGAAATCGCGTTCATGTTTCAGCAGATAGCTATCATCCCACCAAAGGCTCGGGCTGGCGGCAACCAAGTGATTAAACAGATCTGGTCGGGTAAACAGAGCATAAATCGCAAACATGCCGCCAAACGAGTGGCCATAAAGGCTCTGGTGATGAGTATCCACCGGGAAGCGTTCAGCGACGGCGGGCATCAACCTATCCTCGATAAAATCCAACAGCTCATCCTGCCCGCCCTGAGGAGGTGTGTTATTTTCCTCTGGTACCGGCGGTGATAAGTCGTAGGAGCGCCGCAAGAAATTATGGGGCGCCTCGCCAGGATAGGCGATGCCGACAATAATGGCCTGGCGAAACTGCTCTTGCGCCCGCTTGGCCTCATGCAGGGAAGCGAAATACGCGTTGGCATCCAGCACATAGATCACTGGGTAACCACCGCTGTAGGGCACCTCGCCTTCGGGCTTGCTGATCAGAATCCGATAGGCAGCGCCCTCCTCATTTTGCATCGACCATTCCAGCGTCTGGTCAAGGGTTACTGGCCGTTCAGGCACCGGCTCCTGGCTCGGCGCCGCCACCGCTGATACGGGCCCAAGCAGCAGCCCATTAAATATTAAAGTACTGATAAATAACTTCATGGCAGGTTGCCTCCTAACCACTGTAGCCCTATTACTGGATTCACCACTGGTACGAGATGCTGCCAATCAGGCTGCGGCCGGCTCCGCGATAGCAATAGATGCCCTCGCAGGAAATATGCTCTTCATCCGTTACGTTAGACGCATTGAGGCTGGCGCGAACGCCCTGAAATGAGCCGCCGAAGTCATAGTGGGCCGCCAGATCAACGAGGCTGTACGCGCTGTTTTTATAGCTATTGGCATTATCGATGTATTCAGTACCGATATAGCGCACCCCGCCCGACAGATGCAGTCGATCAAGCTCGGGAACCCGATAATCCACCCACAGAGATGCTAAATGACGGGGTGTATTCGCTAGATCACTGCCCTCGTTGCCATCGTTATCTTGCGTTATTTCAGCTTGGTTATAGTTGTAGCTTGCCGTCATACGCAGGTCGTCGGTGACATTTCCAACAGCCTCAAGCTCAAATCCACGGGTACGCACTTCTCCGGTCTGCTCCTGAAATAGCGGATTGTCCAGATTAGTAGTTTTACGATTGGTTTCATGGATTTGGTAGATTGCTGCTGTTAGCAGCGTATCACTGCCCATTGGCTGATATTTCAGCCCCAGCTCGAACTGCTCACCGTCGGTGGGATCGAAGTCATTGCCTTCTGCGTCGGTACCGGCCTCAGGCAAAAACGACTGCGCATAGTTAAAGTACGGCGATAGCCCAAAGTCAAACGCGTAAAGCGCACCAAAACGCCAGGTGTTCTTCTCATCCCGGCGTTCGCTGGTAATTTCGGTAAGATGGTTGTGGGTTTCATCGTGCGCCCAATCGTGGCGAACGCCTGCAGTCAGACGCCAGTTATCGAGCTTAATCTGATCCTGTAAATAAAGACCTTTGCGGTGGTTTTTACCACTGTCATCCGTCCAGACGGTACTCGGCTGGGCCACTGGTTGGCTGTAGTCTGGGTTGTTGATATCGATGGAGGGCGCGCTGCCTCCAGCATAAGTAACATCGTTCTCAAGGAAGGAGTAATCAGCACCTAACATCACCTTGTGCTCCACCTCGCCTTGATTAAATGTTGCCTCAAGCCGGGTATCAGTACTCAGAGACTCCATCTCTTCGTAAAGACCCACACTGCTACGACTCAAGGTTGAGCCGGATAAGGCGCCCGCTGAAAGATACTGGTTGGTAGTATCTACTTGGCCGTATCGCAGGTTTTGCTGCAGCTGCAGATGGTTATTAAAACGGTGGTTCAACTCATAGCCCAAAGCCCACTGCGTTTGATCCAGCTTATCGAAGTTCTCATCACTGGACCAAAAATGGGTCAGGTTTTCACCGTCCTGATAAGGGCGCGGAGAAGCGGAGGTTAGACGCTCCTGATACTGAGTGATAAAAGTGATGTCGGTGCGATCACTAATCTGCCAAGAGAGAGACGGCGCCAGCAAAGCAACATCATTACCTACCTGCTCAATATCCGTTTGCGCATCGCGCATCACGCCCACCAAACGGTATTGAACATCGCGCCCCATATCGCCACCAACATCGAATTGGCCTTGCAGATGATCATGGCTACCTACCTGAAGCTGCACTTCCCGCGTTGCGTCTGCCTGAGGACGCTTACTGACGCGATTAACCAACCCACCCGGTGAAAGCTGGCCATAGCGCATTGAGTCCGGACCTTTGACGACTTCGATGCGCTCCAGGTTATAAGGCACGGTGGAATAGTAAGACAACCAACCGCTATTTGGCTGGCGCAATCCATCAAGGAAATCGCCATGGTAAACCGTCGGGTAGCCCCGTATTGAGATCAAGTCAAAGCGTGGATCCATACCCGCCGCTTCAGTTCGAACCCCAGCAGTATAAGCGACCGCCTGCTCTACCGTCTGTGGTTGACGGTCACGCAGCTGTTCATCCGTTATAACACTGACACTTTGCGCAAGCTCTATAAGCGGCGTATCAGTTTTGGTGCCCGCCGAGGTGCTATAAGCCAAATAACCGCCGTTACTGATTTTGCTTCCCAATACCTCAACGGTATCCAAAACCATGGCTTCTGCTTTATCAGCTTTCTCCATTACGTAATCGGCAGGGCCCTGCTTGACCACCTGCAAACCACTACCCTGAAGTAACTGTGTAAAACCTTCTTCCACGCTATAACGTCCATGCAAGCCATCGCTTTGCAGGCGTTCTGTGAGGCTCGAGGGAAAGGATAGAACGATACCTGCATGACTGGCAAACTGGCTTAATACGCTGCCTAGTGGCCCCGGCTCGATACTGTATGTACGGCCTGCCGCCTGCTGTGTTTGGCCCTCCACTGTTTGTTGCGCCTGCGCTAACGGCGCGGATAGTGGGGCCATCAGCAAGCAGCCCAATATAATACCCAGCACGCGCGAGGGTTTGTTGTAATGCTGGCGAAGAAGCATGGGCGTTTGGCAGAGCTTAAAATGCATTGTCATCGTTATCTCGTTAATTTCAGAGTCAATAAATCTCTCTATGGGTCGAACGAGATCGAAAAAGGGACAAAAAATAATAGAGTTTTTTTAACTAACCTCTTTTATGGTTACCCAGTAGTGGGTCAGACGGTCGATTTTAACCGGCAACGCATTGGCAATAGCCTGTAGTGCCCGGCCAGTATCATCAATAGGAAAAGAGCCGGACACCCGCAGCCCGGCAATCGAGGGGTCACAACGCAGCACGCCTTTGCGATAACGGCTCAATTCGGCCACTAAACTACTTAGCGGCCAATCCACTACCACTAGCAAATCGCGTGTCCAGCTATCTGCTTGCGGGGCGGCGTTGGCAACCTTCACATTACGTGTACTCATCCACGCCTGCTCACCGGCAACAATACGCTGGGTCTTATCACCAGCCGACAAGGGGATCAACTCGACCTCATCTTCCAGCACAGTGACCTGGGTAGACATATCTTGCTTGCGCACCGTAAAAACGGTTCCCAACGGTATAACCAGGCCCTGTTCAGTGCGTATCTGCAACGCTTTATTAGCAGCAACTTTTTTGGCGCGTTCACTTGTGCGTATAAAGATTTCGCCTTCGTAGAGCCGGATCACTCGTGCCGTCGAGGTTTCCACAACGTCCAGTGCAGTGGCAGTATTGAGTATCAATTGCGTACCATCCGCCAAACTATATTTGCGACGTTCGCCTCGTGCGGTACGATGACTGGCCATCCAGCTTTGCGTAGGGGCTTGTCGCCATGCCAACGAACCAATCGCGCCTCCGGCAGCCAACAAAGCAAAACTGCGCAATACTGCCCGGCGGCTATGTCCCTGATACTGTTTAAGCTGCAACGTATTGAGTGACGCGGTGCCGGGCACTGACTGTAGCTGTCGGCGTAATTTTTCCACCTGTTGCCAAGCATAAGTATGAGCCGGATCGGCCTTCAACCAGGCGTCATGTGCCTGCTTTTCTTGCTCGGTAACATCCTCGGAGCGCAGCAGCGCATCCCACCGGGCGGCAGATCTGAGGGTGTCTTTACGGGCTGCCTGATTATCAATCATCGCGGTTATTCACACATAAGCAGCAAACAATGCTCAGTGGCTTTGGCCATATACTTTTTTACTGAGCTTACGGATACTTCCAAACGCTCGGCGATCTCGGCATAGCGCAGCCCTTCCAAATGGCAGAGTAGAAATGTCTGGCTGACCTTATGGCCCAGCCCCTCCAGCATCGCATCGATCTGAAACAGCGTTTCCAGAATAAGCGCCTGCTCTTCCGGAGAAATGACTACAGGCTCGGATTGATGTTTCAGCGCTTCCAGCCAGGCCTTTTCCAACGCATCCCGGCGCACAAAATCTATCCATACCCGACGGGCAATAGTGGTCAAAAAACTGCGCGGTTCATAAATTTTACTAATTTGGGCAGTATTGCCTGGGGAGGTAAGAATGCGCAGGAAGGTATCTTGAGCCAGATCAGCCGCCTGCCAACTACAGCCCGTTTTGCGCTGCAGCCAGCATTGCAACCAGCCATAATGTGTATTGTACATTTCGGCCAGCGGCGTATTTTTAGCTGAACCAGGCATTGCCCTCTCCAAAACAGTCAGCAAACCGAAGTAATTCTAATAATAGTAACTATTTAATGCAAATAATTACCATTTGTTTTAACTGTGTTTTTGGAGGGGTCTTTTTGAGTTCATGGAATGCGCTAAGCCATCGTAAGCGATAAGCCTCTTGATACCGTTGATTACTGTGGCGTGGCAAACGCGAGTTAACGCTCTGACTGGCCTCTACGAGTGATGCTTATTTTGCAGCGCATCGCTAAACGCGGCGGCCAGGATGCCCGTGGGCATGGCGATAATGCCGATGCCTGCCACAGCGGTTAAGCCTGCAAAAAACTTACCCAGTGCGGTGATGGGCGTGACATCGCCATAGCCCACTGTGGTCAGGGTGGCGATGCTCCACCATAGGGCGCGCGGTACGCTGCCAAAAGCTTCCGGCTGGGCGGCGGCTTCTACCACATACAGGCAGCAGGATGAAAACAGCAGTAAAAGCCCTGCCACTCCGGCACTTAGCAACAGTTCATGGGTGCGAGATTTAAGGGCGTCTGCCAGGGCAGACCATGCCTGGCTAAACCGTCCCAAACGTGCCAGACGCAATATGCGCGCTAAACGCAGAAGCCGCAGTAAGAAGGCATTGTTATGGGTCATAAAACCCAGGAAGAAAGGCAGAATGGCGATTAAATCCACCAGCGCCCAGAACGAGAAGATATAGCGAATACGCCCTGTAACACCGCGATAACGCGGATCTTCACCGATCGTATATAGCCGCAGCAGATACTCAATCGTAAATACACCGATAAACACGGCCTCCAGCGCTGTAAATAGCCCTGGCGCCATCGCTCTGAGCGTCGGCTCGGTTTCCAGTATGGCGGTAAGGGATGCAAGCAGTATGAGCAGACAAATAAGCTGGTTGAGTCTCGACAACCCCTTTTCATGCCAGGCTTCTGGTGCTAACTGGTGATAGAGCTTGGCTTTATTCATGCCCTCGCTCCAGCGGGCACCGGTTGACGCACATCAATCGACGTACTGCCACAGTGGCATAAATATTCAGGTGCTTATTCCCTTGGTCGTCTCAGGCTTTGAACCTTTAATGGTTAGAACCACTTTTTATTAACTAAATCCAAGTAAACCCGAAGGCGTAATCGATTGTAAAGAAAAAGGCATGGTGTCTTTTAAATCTTGATTAGTCAGGTATGGGTGTCCTTAACGCAAAGCCCCCGACCTGGGCCGGGGGCTTATCAAATACCTGAGCTTACAGCATCAAGCTTAGGACTCTACGTGGAACGCCATGGTCGCGTTAACTGCCTTTTTCCAACCGGCATAAAGCTCGTCGCGCTTTTCGTCTTTCATCTGTGGCGTAAAGCGCCGCTCTAGCGCCCACTGTTCTACGATTTCATCGCGTGATTTCCAGAAACCGACTGCAAGACCGGCAAGATAAGCCGCACCCAGTGCGGTGGTCTCGTTCACCTCGCAGCGCAGTACGTCCACTCCCAGTATATCGGCTTGGAACTGAGCAAGAAAATCATTGGAGATCGCCCCGCCATCGGTGCGCAGCTCGGTCAGCGCAATGTCGGCATCTGCCTGCATGGCTTTGAGAACATCGGCGCTTTGATAGGCAAGCGATTCAACCGCCGCGCGCACAAAGTGCTCTTTTTGGGTGCCCCGAGAGAGCCCAAACATGGCGCCGCGCACGTTGGAGTTCCAGTAAGGCGCCCCCAGGCCGGTGAAGGCAGGCACCATATAAACGCCGTCATTATCCTTGGCGCGGGTGGCGTACGCTTCTGAATCGGACGCCTTGCCCAGCATTCTCAGGCCATCACGCAGCCACTGGATTACGGAGCCTGCCACAAACACGCTGCCTTCCAGAGCGTACTCCAGCGTGCCATCCACTTCCCAGGCAACGGTAGTGAGCAGGCCGTTTTTGGAGGGCGTGGCGTGGGTGCCGGTATTCATCAGCGTAAAACAGCCGGTGCCGTAGGTATTTTTCGCCATGCCCGGCTTGAAGCAGGCCTGGCCGAACAGCGCGGCGTTCTGGTCGCCAGCGATACCGGCAATCGGTACCTCCTGGCCCATCAGGAACTTAGGCAACACGTTGCCATAGATTTCACTGCTGGATTTAATCTCGGGCAGCATCGATTCGGGTACGCCGAACAGCTCGAGTAGCTCCGGGTCCCACTGCCGATCACGAATATTAAACAGCATCGTGCGGGATGCATTGCTGACATCGGTCGCGTGTACGGCACCGCCGGTCAGGTTCCACACCAGCCATGAATCAATGGTGCCGAACAGCAGATCGCCCTTTTCGGCTTTCTCCTTAACGCCCGCTACGTTCTCGAAAATCCACTTCAACTTGGTGGCGGAAAAATAAGCGTCAATCACCAGGCCGGTTTTATCGCGAATCATATCGGCGTGGCCCGCTTCACGCAGCTCATCGCAGATCTCGGCGGAGTGACGCGACTGCCAGACAATGGCATTGTGCACGGCCTGCCCGGTATGTTTGTCCCATACCACGGTGGTTTCACGCTGGTTGGTAATACCGATGGAGGCAATTTCGGAAACATCCACGCCGCTGTTATTAATCACCTCGGTCAAGGTGGTCAGCACGCTGGTCATGATCTCGCGGGGGCAATGCTCGACCCAACCTGGGCGCGTAAAAATCTGTTCGAACTCATGCTGCGCTACGCTGGCTATCCGGCCTTCATGGTCAAATAGCATCGCCCGCGAGCTGGTGGTGCCTTGATCAATAGCGAGGACGTAGTTTTTCTGGCTCATGAAATGCCTCTCAAGCGTTAACGTTAAACGATTATTTTAAAATCAAATCAGCATGCTGGCTTAATAAACCCGGCTGACTTAATAAACCCGGATAATTTAATAAACATAGGCGGCAAGCCCGGCGAGGATGCTGCCGACAGCAGGCCCCAGGATCGGCACCCAGGCGTAGGACCAGTTGCTCGTCCCTTTATG
This sequence comes from Halomonas sp. AOP43-A1-21, assembly GCF_052376775.1. Classification (NCBI taxonomy): domain Bacteria; kingdom Pseudomonadati; phylum Pseudomonadota; class Gammaproteobacteria; order Oceanospirillales; family Halomonadaceae; genus Halomonas; species Halomonas sp. AOP43-A1-21. The sequence goes on from NZ_JBQSWC010000013.1 coordinate 55,913, forward strand.
CTTAATGGGAAGTAGCGCGTGAGCAATGCGCGGCCCTAAATCCCGAGCGGGGTTGATCGCATAGCCTGTTGGCCCGCCTAGCGAGGCACCAATGGATACTACCAGCAGCGCCACTGCCAGCGGACCAAGCCCTGACGGCGTATGGCCAAACATGATAATGACAAACACCAGCACAAAGGTACCAATGATCTCGGTGACCAGGTTCCAACCGTAGGAAGGGATAGCCGGGCCTGTGGAGAACGTCGCCAATATGCTTGAAGCATTTTCAGTAGCGTCGTAATGCTTTTTATAGGCCAGGTAGCAAATGGTTGCACCCAACCAGGCGCCAATGACTTCAGCCGTAAAGTAGGCGACGGTGGTCATAGCGTTGATAGGAATACCGGGGGCGTACTCGTTCGCCGGGCCTACCAGCAACGCAAGCGTAACGGCAGGGTTGATATGGGCGCCGGTGTCATAGGCAACATAAACCGCACAAAAAACCGCGAGTCCCCAACCAAAGAAGATAACGATGCCATCACTACTGTTACCGTTGGTTTTATTCAACAGCACATTAGCTACCACTCCGCACCCCAATAACGTTAATACGGCCGTACCGGCTATTTCGTGTAGAAAAATTGTTTCAAGCATTGCTACTCAGCTACCCCGTTTGACCGACTCGTCACTCTTTGAAGCAGCCGGATGTTCTTTTTAGAAAATTTCGTTTTCTTTTTGGCATCCTATAGCGGGCATTTTAAAAAACAATATAAAAAAACGAACTTTTACATAATCACAATATAAGAATATGATTTTAATATAATTATATGCAAATATAGACATTAGTTTAATGCGTGTTCGCTTATTATAAACAACCACTAACTCGATCACACAAAGATCCTAAATTGTCAACTAACGAACATTTTATTTTGGATAGTTATTGAATAGTTTTCTTCTGTGCATATTTTTTAAAAAAGTATAACCGTAGTGATTTTTGGGTTAGCAAAACGTGACCTATACTCAGGGTGGCAGCGATTGAGCTGGCCATCCTAAGCCCGTATTAAAAGCGGGCCTGACCACGTTTTTTGGGGTCACTTATCAAGGAGGAACGTACTATGTCGAGGTCTTCACCGACGACCTATCTAAGCGGCATCCACCCGCTTCATGCCTTATTACTTGCAAGCACCTTTCCACTTTTTCTTGGCGCTACGCTAAGTGATTACGCCTACTCGAAAAATTTCCATATCCAGTGGAGCACGTTTTCTTCCTGGTTAATTGCCGGGGGGCTTGTTTTTGCGGGACTGGCTTTTCTATGCGCAATTATCGGCCTCTTTCGTGCCGAACATCGCCGCGGGCTTGTCCTGGTCTATCCATTGATTTTGCTGGTCACCTGGATACTCGGCTTTATCAATGCGCTAGTTCATGCCCGTGATGCATGGGCCATGATGCCTACCGGCCTTATTCTTTCGATCATCGTTACCGTACTGACCGTCGCGGCGATTTGGATCGGTTTTTCTCGGCGCACCGTCGGAGCAACGTCATGAAATATTTTGCACTTCGCTATACAACGCCTTTGGCACTGCTGCTGACTGCCAGCGGCGCTTACGCTTTTGATGTCGAACAGCCCTTCGGCCCCAACCCTACACTCCCTGAACCGCAGCGCGGGCTGCTGCCAGATATGACGGTTCCCGAACCTGCCGAATGGGGCGACCAGCTGCCTACGGTTCCCGAAGGCTACACCATCACCAGGATCGCTTCTGATCTCAAGGTACCCCGGCAAACCATCATGCTGCCCAACGGCGATATTCTGGTAGCCGAAGGCAGTGGCGGTAATGCGCCAGCGTTAAAGCCCAAGGACGTAATCGCCGGCTATATCAAGGACCAGGGCAACACCTCTGTAGAAAGCGGCGACCGCTTAACCCTGCTGCGCGATGAAAATGGTGACGGCAACTACGAACAGATGATCTTCGCGGAGGATCTGAACGCGCCGTATGGACTAGCTCTGGTAGATAACAACCTCTATGTGGCCAATCAGGACGCGCTGGTGCGTTTTGATTATGAAGAGGGCCAGACAGAAGCCAGCGGGCCGCCTGAAGTCATTGCGCAGCTACCTTCAGAGATCAATCACCACTGGACCAAGGCGATGACCGCCAGCGCCGATGGCCAATATCTTTATGTGGGTATCGGCTCTAACAGCAATATTACCGAGCGCGGTATGGAGGCTGAGGTTAATCGCGCCGAAGTGTGGGAAATCGATGCCGAAACGGGCGCTCACCGGCCCTATGCCACTGGCCTGCGCAACCCGACAGCGCTTGCCATTCATCCTGATACCGAGCAGCTCTGGGCAGTGGTGAACGAGCGTGACGAGTTGGGCTCGGACTTGGTGCCGGATTATCTCACCTCCGTTCAGGAAGGCGGCTTTTACGGCTGGCCCTACAGCTACTGGGGGCAACATGTCGACCCACGCGTACAACCGGAAGATCCTGAAAAGGTAGAATCCGCCATTGCGCCTGACTACAGCCTGGGCTCTCACGTGGCACCGCTTGGCTTGGCGTTCTCTACCCCAGCCATGGGCGAAGAATACGCTGAGGGCGTTTTTGTCGGCGAACACGGCAGTTGGAACCGTGCCGATCCGGTTGGTTACAAGGTAAGCTTCATCCCCTTCAACAACGGCCAACTCTCTGACAGCGATCCGATTGATTTTGCCAGCGGGTTTCTTACCGATGATGGTAGAGCACTCGGCCGCCCTGTGGGCGTGACGGTTGATCCGGACGGCGCGCTGATCATCGCCGACGATCTGACCAATGCGATCTGGCGGGTGACACCGGATAATCCGCCCGCTCAACAGGCGTCCGAAGCAGACGACGCTGAGACAGAAGATCCTGAAGCAGCAAGCCCTGATATAGAAGGCTCTAACACAGAAGACCAGGAAAACGAAGATCTGGAAACAGACGAGTCCGTGACAGAGACCACTGAATAACCCAGCCAGTTGTCAGCGCCTCAAGTGGCTAAGGGCCAATCAAACGCCGGGTGGGCATTCCCCATCCGGCGTTTTTACCTACTGAAAATGCTTAAAACCCCAGTAGCCGCTTACGCACTGGCCGAATAGCCACCAGTGCCAGTATGCCGAGCGCCAACCACTCCAGCCAAACAGGCAGCAGCTCCTGCACCTCGCTTGCCTGCTCGACAGGGTTCCAGCCTGTCATACCCAGCACCGTGTCAAACACCCAGCCCACCAGCACGGTCACAGCAAGCACGCTGGTAAGGTATACGGCCAGTGCCGGATTGCCCAACTCGCGGCGCAGAATGGCCAACGTCGCCAAGCTGGTGATCGGCCCCGCCAGTAAGAATACCAGCGCCATGCCGGGTGAAATCCCGGCCAACAGCAGCCCGGCGGCCACCGGCGTAGCCGCCGCTGCGCAGATATAGAGTGGAATCCCCACTACGGCCATCAGTACCAGCGCCAGCAGGCCGCCCGAGTAATAAGCCAGCGTATCCGGCGGTACCAGGCTAACCAGCACGCCGGCCAGGAGTAGCCCGGCAAACATCCACGTACTGATGTCGTCCAATAAATCGCTGAATGCATAACGCAATCCGGCTTTCAGGCCAACGGGTTCGCCGGTGTCTGAATCGGGCGTATGGCAACCCGATGAAGCGCAGCAGCCACCGGACGTGGCCGGCACTGGCGTTTCAGTTTCACGCGTAAACCCGACCAGCAGCCCGGTCACAATGGCGGTTACCAGCGCACCTGCGACCCGCACTACCGCCATCAGTGGGCCAAGCAGTACGCTGGTAAGCAAGATGGAATCAACCCCGACCCCAGGCGTGCTGATTAAAAACGACGTGGTGGGCCCACGTCCGGCACCGCCACGGTGCAAGGCAATAGCAGTGGGAATTGCGCCACATGAGCACAGCGGTAACGGCATGCCAATGAACGCCGCCCGTACAATGCTGCCAAGGCTGCGGCCGCCCATCCAGCGCTGGAGCAAATGTTCCGGCAACCATGCCTTGATCAACCCAGCAATTAGCAGCCCCAACAGCAGCCACGGGGCTGCCGTTAGTGCGATTTGCATTAGTTCGAATATCAGCGTCATGTCATCATCTACTTATCCACAGAGGGAATAGGGTCTAGCCTAAACCCTGTAATCGTTACAGGGTCAAGCTGATGAAAAACGCTTATCGCATTGGTGAGGTAGCTACCCGCACCGGCTGCTCACCGGAGAGTATTCGCCATTATGAAAAGCTGGGGTTATTGCCTGCTCCAAAACGCAGCGAGCAAGGCTATCGGCACTACGATCAAGCAGCGCTAGAGCGTATAGGTTTTATTCGTCATGGTCGCAGTCTGGGGCTTGATCTACATAGTATTCAGGAATTGCTGGCACTTTCTGACCACCCTGATACCGACTGCGGCGCAGCTGACGACATCGCCACTCGACATCTTCAGCATTTGGAAGCGCGCATTGCCAAGCTGCAAGCGCTCGCCGCTGAGTTACGCCAAGTGGTACAACAGTGCCGGGGCGGCAAAGCCGCCGACTGCCAGATTATTCAAACGCTGTACGACCACACCCACACCTGCAGCGAACGCGGCTGTGGGTAAAGAGATGCTGGTAATAAAGGCATAGGTAATAAAGGCATAGGTAATAAAAACGTAGGTAAATAGGGAGGTGGCACGCGGAATTGAATTCCCTCATTTTCACGCAGCGTCGTCTACGCTGAGGTTAGAGTAATCGTAAACAAGGAGTAGCACATGATCGAAACAAGGGAAGAACTCGACGAGATCAGAAAGACTTGCCGCACAATGGTAACCAAAAGCTCAAGCCTTTCGGCGGGCACGGCGATCATTCCCATTCCCGGTTTAGATATCGGCTCAGACGTTGCCATATTGTTAAGGCTGATTCCCAAAATTAATGAGAAATTCGGTTTAACGCCCGAACAAATCGAAAGCCTGGATACAGAATCCAAAGTAATGGTGATGACTGCCATTTCCAACGTGGGCAGCAAGATGGCCGGAAAATACATCACCAAAAAACTGGTTGTATCGCTGCTGCAAAAGATGGGCGTTAAGGTTGCCGCGAAAGGCGCTACTAAATTTGTGCCCTTTATCGGCAGCGCCGTGGCCGGAGGTATCAGCTTTACAGCGATGAAGTATATGGGCAATAGCCATATCGACGACTGCTATGAAATTGCCTTGGCGGCGATGGAGAACGACCTTCCTGCCAACGCGACAGAGCCTATGTTTGAACCCAAGCCATCCGAGCTTGATTAGAGCAGTCTGTTACCATCGTAGCGCTTACCGTTATCGCTCCCCCTATAAGTAAGCGTCAACCTCGCTCCACCGTTTAAACCCTAAACGGTGGACGACCAACAGCGCCAATACCCCCTATTGCTTGGCAAAAGCCAGTAGATACATAATTATGCTGTGCTTTTTCAAGAACATAACTGTCCCTTCAGGCATGCCAAACAGATCCTGCCACGAATATTAAACATTCTCATGTACATTTACATTTAAGAACCGTTTTTATATGATCCTTCGCCATTAATCGACACAAAACCAGCGAACAAGCGCCGTCAAGGCGTGCAAGGGATCCTATGAAAACGTCATCACTTCATGTCTTGAACACGGCCCGGCGGCCAGTGCAACATGCCACGCTAACCGCGCTTGTTTCCGCCTCTTTACTCGCCTCTGGTAGCGCTTTCGCGCAAACCACTAGCGCCGATAGTCCTGAAGCGCTGAGTACCGTCACGGTGACCGGCACCAATCTGTATGAAAACGTTGGCTACACGCGGCGCACCACCAGTGCAGGCACCGGTTTAACGCTTACCCAGAAAGAGCTGCCGCAAGCCATTAGTATCGTTACGGAACAACGCATCCAGGATCAGAATCTGGATTCCATCGAGTCGGTGTTGAGTAACACTACCGGTATTTCGGTGCGCAATGTCGATAGTGATCGCGTTAGCTTCGCATCGCGCGGATTTCGTATCAATAGCTTCCAATACGATGGGATTCCTACGCTCAATCGAGATAATCGCTGGTATTTTGGAGAGGGACGGCTAAATACAGCGATCTACGACCGTGTGGAAGTAATCCGTGGCGCCAACGGCTTGACCACGGGCTCGGGCAACCCCGGAGCATCGATCAATTTCGTACGTAAACACGCCGACAGCCGCGAACTTACTGGCTCTATTTCCGGCACCGTGGGCAGTTGGGACAAGCGTGGCACAACCGTCGATGTCACCACGCCGCTCACGGCCTCTGGCAATGTACGCGCTCGCTTTATCGGCGGTTATGAGGAAGGTGGTGCCCACCTTGACCGCCAGGACAAGCGTCGCACCTTCGGCTACGGTATTATCGATGCCGACGTAACTGAATCTACAACGCTCTCCCTGGGTTTTGACTATCAGGATAGCCACACCTCCTCGCCCACCTGGGGTGGTTTACCGCTATGGTTCAGTGACGGGACGCCCACCAACTATTCGCGCTCGTTCAGCGTGGCGCCGGACTGGTCCTATTATGACTTCGAGTCCGAGAAAGTTTTCGCGGAAATCAGCCACCGGTTCGACAACGACTGGCAGGTGCGCGTAGTCGGCGCTCATGAAAAAACCGATATGGACGGCAAGCTGGCCTACCCCTACGTGGAATCAACCCTACCGGATCAAATGGGTGCTGGCGGCGTTACCTTCTTTACCGGGTGGAACCGTGGGCACCGTGAAGTCGACTCTGTAGACGTGCAGGCAAGCGGCCCATTTGCGCTTTTAGGCCGTGAGCATGAGCTGGTCATCGGCGGCAACTACAGCGACCAGACCAATAACTACGAAAACACCTTTATTGATGGGTTTACCGTCGATGATTTCAATAGCTGGGACGGTTCGGCCCCCAACGAAGGCTGGGCGCCCTTTACTCCCTCTGAAGCATCCAGCACCCGTCAGAAAGCCGTTTATACCGCTTCCCGCTTCTCGCTTGCTGACCCGCTAACACTGATTGTCGGCGCACGCTATACCGAGTGGGAAGGCATGACCCAATTCCGCAGCCTTGATCAACAGAGCAAGTACGAAGTCACGCCTTATGGTGGTCTAGTATACGACTTCAACAATACCTACTCGGCCTTTGCCAGCTACACCGAGATTTTCGAGCCACAGAATTACCTCAATGTTGACGGCACTTACCTGGACCCGGTGGTAGGTAAGAACTACGAAACCGGCCTCAAGGCGGCCTGGCTCAACGGCTTGCTTAACGGCTCCTTCTCGGTCTTCCGTATTGAGCAGGAAAACGTTGCCGCAGCCCTCCCGATGGGCCCAGGCCAAACCGAGACGTTTTATACCGCCGCTGAAGGTGTCGTGAGCGAAGGCTTTGAAGTAGAGCTGAGCGGTGCAGTGACTGATGATCTGGATATGACCGTTGGCTACTCTCACTTCACCGCGAAGACCGAAGACGACACGCTCAATATTAACCAGCCGCGCTCCTTGTTCAACCTGTTTGCAAGCTACAACGTGCCGCAGAAACCTGAGCTGACCGTGGGCGGCGGGGTTAACTGGCAAAGCAGCCTTTTCGCCGGCAACCTGTCTACACCAGCAGGTATTCCTACCGAATACGAGCAGGATAGCTACACTCTGGCCAACCTTTTCGGTCGCTACCAGTTCACGCCGGAGCTATCGCTTCAGGTTAACGTGAAGAACCTGTTCGACGAGAAGTACTACAGCAATGTGGGTGGCTACGGCGTTTATGGCGAGCCACGCAGCATCTCCTCAACGCTGCGCTACGCGTTCTAACTTGCTGGCGCAAGCGTTAGCACCGTGCTGACAAGATCGCCTCCATTCGGTACTTATCGGGTGGAGGCGCTTGCATAATTGAACCGGAGAACCTAATGACCTGGTTACGTAACCGCAAAACGCTCGGCTTGGCAGCTCTTGCCACCCTTACGCTTGCCTCAACGCTGGCAAGCGCACAGCAATACCCGCTTGAAATCGAACATGCCCTGGGCACGACGGTACTTCAGGAAAAACCCGAACGGATCGCGACGGTAGCCTGGGCCAACCACGAGGTGCCGCTGGCGCTTGGCGTGGTACCGGTGGGCTTTGCTGCCGCCAACTTTGGCGCCCCCAACGGCGATGGCCTGCTTCCCTGGGTCGATGCCAAACTTGAAGAACTCGAAGTATCACCCCCGGCGCTCTTCGATGAAGGCGACGGCATTGATTTTGAAGCCGTGGCTGCCAGCCAGCCGGATGTCATCCTTGCCGCGTACTCAGGCCTTAGCCAGGCGGACTATACCACCCTGAGCCAGATTGCCCCGGTAGTCGCCTACTCCGAAGGGCCCTGGGCGACGGACTGGCGCGATATGATCCGTCTCAATAGTGCAGGCATGGGCATGAGCGATGAAGGCCAGGCGCTGATCGAGCGCCTTGATGCACAGATTGCCGATACCGCCGCGAACCACCCCGAGCTTGCCGGAAAAACGGCCATGTTCGTTACCCACCTTGACCCCACCAATTTGGGCCGCATCTCGTTCTATACCGACAACGATGCGCGGGTGCGATTTTTCCATGATCTCGGGCTGACCTCGCCTGAGGTAGTCAAACAGAACTCGGCCCCCGGAAAATTCTCGGGCGAAATCAGCTCAGAGCTGATCGATGAGCTTAATGATGTGGATATTCTCGTGACCTATGGCGGGCAGGCGCTGATTGACCAGCTCGAAGCCCACCCGCTGACCTCCCGGCTTCCGGTGGTTGAGCGCGGCGCCATCGTGTTGCTCGACAATAGCCCGCTGGGTACCGCGGCCAACCCTACTCCGATGTCGATTTCATGGTTGTTAGACGATTATGCTGACCTGCTCTCAGAAGCCGCCCACCACGCAGAGTAGCGGTGTTACAGCGCCTCACCTCAGGCCAGCCACTCGCACCACTCAATCGCGTAAAAAGCTGAGCACGCGCTTTGCGGGTGGCCTACTGCTGCTAGCGTTGCTTGCCCTTGCGTTAATGCTTTCCGTAGCGTTCGGTGCCCGCGAAGTTGGCTGGCCAGAGATTATTGCAGCGCTCAGCGGACAAGTTGACACCATTGGCGACGCCGCAGTGGCCAGCCGTTTGCCGCGTACTCTGCTGGCAGTGCTTGCTGGTGCCGCGCTGGGCGTATCGGGTGGCGTTATGCAGGGCCTTACGCGTAACCCGCTCGCAGACCCCGGCCTTTTAGGCGTGAATGCCGGGGCGGCGTTGGCGATTGTGATCGGCATCGCCTGGTTTGGGATCGATGAAACCACCGCCTATATTTGGACGGCCATTCTGGGGGCCGGGCTTGCCGCCGTGGCGGTTTACGCGATAGCAAGCCTCGCCCGTGGTGGCGCCACGCCCCTTAGGCTGGCGCTTGCCGGAGCCGCTACCACGGCGGCATTAAGCTCGCTTGCCACCGCCGTTATATTGCCACGTGGCGATATTGGCGGGCTGGTGCAGTCCTGGCTGGTAGGCGGTGTCGGCGGCGCCACCTATGAACAAATCACGCCCGTGCTGCCCTTTTTGGCTGCTGGTTTTGTAATCACCCTACTGGCCGCGCGTAAGCTCAACCTGCTGGCGCTGGGCGACGATACCGCCGCCGGGCTGGGCGAAAAAGTCGCCGTCGCCCGGGCCATGTCGGCGGTGGGCGCAGTACTGCTGTGTGGCCCTATCACCGCGATATGTGGCCCGATTGGTTTTGTGGGTTTAGTCGTGCCGCACGCCTGCCGACTGCTGGTCGGGGGCGATTACCGCTGGTTGTTGCCGTTCTCCGCCTTGGCAGGCGCTGTTCTGTTAACGCTTTCAGATGTATTTGGCCGACTGGTGGCGCACCCTTCCGAACTTGATGTGGGTATCGTCACCGCTTTTATTGGCGCGCCCGTGTTTATCTGGATCGTACGCAACCGCAAAGTAGGCTCCCTATGAACCGCCTGACGCTTCAACCAGCCGCCAGGTTCAGCCAAATGCGCCGGGTGCAAGCCAGACAGCGCGTGCGTATGCTGGCGATTTTAGGGGCTATCCTGCTAGCCGGTGTAATGTTGACCCTAACGCTGGGGCAGTCATTCACACCACTTACAACGGTGCTACGCATTCTCGGTGGTGCCGAGGTGCCCGGCGCAGGTTTTACCGTGCGTGAGTTACGCTTGCCACGCGCGGTTATCTCAATACTTACCGGCGCCTGTTTCGGCCTGGGGGGTATCGCCTTTCAAACCATGCTGCGCAACCCACTCGCCAGCCCCGATATTATTGGCATCAGCACCGGGGCGAGCACCGGCGCCGTGTTCGCTATCGTGGTGTTTTCCATGAGCGGCCCAGCCGTATCTGTCGTGGCAATTGTTGCCGGGCTAGGCGTTGCGCTGTTGATCTATATGCTTTCCTGGCGGCAAGGCGTCACCGGCGGGCGGCTGATCTTGATCGGGATCGGGCTCGCCGCGATGCTGCAAAGCGTTACCGCTTATCTGCTGATGCGCGCCCCCAGCTGGACGCTACAAGAAGCGCTGCGTTGGATTACCGGCAGCGTAAACGGTGCCCAGCTTGATCAGGCGCTGCCGTTGTTGATCGCCCTGCTGCTGTTCGGCGGGCTGCTGTTAAGCCGCAGCCGCGATCTTGAAACCCTGCGCATGGGGGATGATATCGCGGCGGGGTTGGGCGTTCGCTTAGCCACCACGCGTATTACCATTGTGATCTCGGCCGTGGCGCTGGTCGCCTTTGCCACGGCCGTTTCAGGCCCGATCGCTTTTGTGGCGTTTCTATCCGGCCCTATTGCGTCACGCCTGATGGCGCATCGCGGCTCGCTGCTGATACCTTCTGCGCTGGTAGGCGCCCTGCTCGTTCTACTGGGCGACTATGCGGGCCAGTTCTTGTTACCCGCCCGCTATCCGGTCGGCATTGTGACCGGCGTATTAGGCGCACCCTATCTGGTTTATCTGATACTTCGCGACAACAAAAGCAGAGGCACCCTATGAGCGCTTCGTCGCTACTCGCCCAGAGCCTGGTTGCAGGCTATGGCGAACGTACCATACTCAATGACGTCAGCCTGACGGTTCAAGCCGGGAAAACGACCGCCATTGTGGGCGCCAACGCCTGTGGAAAATCGACCCTTCTGCGCGTGCTCTCGCGGCTGCTTACTCCTGAACAAGGCGAGGTGCTACTCGATGGCAATGCCATTCACCGACTACCCACCCGCCGTTTAGCGCAGCAGCTGGGCTTTCTACCCCAATCTCCCATCGCGCCAGAAGGCATTACCGTGCTTGAACTGGTGAGCAGAGGCCGCCACCCGCACCAAGGGCTTTTCAAGCGGTGGAGTGCTGCCGACGAAGCCGCCGTGGCAGACGCCTTGAGTGCTACCCATATGACTGCTCTGGCCGAATGCGCGGTGGACGAACTCTCCGGCGGGCAGCGCCAGCGGGTATGGATCGCCATGGCGCTGGCCCAGCAAACCGACGTACTGCTGCTGGATGAACCCACCACCTTTCTGGATATCAACCACCAGATCGAAGTGCTCGACCTGCTTACCGACTTAAACCAGACCCGTGGCACAACGATTGTGATGGTGCTTCATGAGCTCAACCTGGCCGCCCGCTACGCCGATAGACTGGTCGCCATGGCGGGCGGCAACATCTACGCGGTTGGCGAACCGGAAGAAGTATTTACCGAACAGATGGTCCGTGATGTATTTGGCCTGGAAAGCCGAGTCATCGACGACCCGGTAACCGGCAAACCGATGATGATACCGCTGGGGCGGCATGGAGCGTGTAAATAAAGCAATACCCCTCTTTTGCAGCTAAAGAGGGGTATTTAATGTAGTGGCTGGCCTGAACAGGCGGGTAGAACATTACCCGCCTGACTCAACTCTTAGCAATCGATCTTGAGTGCTTTCAACCGCTCATTGTCGATTTCTATCCCCAGCCCCGGTAATTCAGATAAGGCCAGGCGGCCCTGAGAAAGCGTTAGCGGCTCCGTCAGAAGCGCTTCACGCAGCGGGTTGTCTGCCGACACGTCGAACTCAACCCAGGTCGGGGTGTGGGCTCGGTCCGGGTGCGGCTGCGGCGGGATCGCGGCCGCGAAATGCGCCGCCGCCATAATCCCAACGGCACTTCCCCAGACGTGAGGCGAGATTCTTAACCCGTTGAGATGGGCCATATCAGCGATGCGCAGTGCCTCTACATAGCCACCACACAGGTTGAGGTCCGGCATTAGAACGTCAACGCCTCCCGTGGCGGCCAACTCACGAAACTCCACTGCATTGACCGACGCCTCGCCCGCTGCAATGCGGCCTGCACGGCGAGCTGCAAGGCGGCGAAAACCGGGAAGATCCTCCGGCGCTACCGGCTCCTCAATCCAATAAGGACGCAGCGGTGTCAAAGCAGCCATCGACTCCAGCGCGATATCCGCCGTGTAGGCACCGTTAATATCCGCCATGATCGCTACATCATCACCCAGAATTTGGCGGGCACTCTGCATCCGCTCAAGGTCACTTTTGACGCCATGACCGATTTTAATCTTGTAGCCTTCAAACTGTCCGGCAACGCGTTCGAGCTGCGCTTCCAATGGCAGTGCCGCGGGCTCATGGAAATAGCCGCCAGACGCATACACCTGCACCGACTCTTGCTCTTCCCCGCCCAATAATCGGTAGATCGGTAGTCCCAGCAGTTTGCCCAAGGCATCGTGTAGGGCGATATCCAAACCACTAACGGCAGCAGCAAGCTGGCTTTGGGCACGTACGTGATAAAGCACGTTCGTCATACGCCGCCAGATCACTCGATGATCAAACGCGCTTTTGCCCACGTAAGCCTCGCGAAGGATATCCAGGTAGGCAAGTGTGGTCTTTGGCGGGCCATAGCATTCGCCAATACCTATAATACCCGCCGATAGACGCACGAAAACGAGAGTTGCCATTCGCGCATGGCCGATTTCCCGAGCGCTTCCATAGCCCCCGTCCGCCGGTAGATAGCTACCGATGGGCACCATATCAATCGCCTCTATAACAGCATCCTGGGCAACCGAGCGGTTATTTTGCAGATGGTTCATACGACTAAATCTCCAGACTAAATCAGGCTAGGCAGCCATAGCGTCAAAGCAGGAATAAACGTGATCAACAGCAGTGACACCAGAAGCGCCGCGATAAAGGGAAGCGTTGCCTTTACCGCACGGGGGAATGAGATATCGGCGACGCGAGCCAGAATGAAAAGCACTAGCCCAACCGGGGGCGTGAGTAGACCAATCATCAGGTTCAGCACCATAATGATGCCGAACTGAACGGGGTCGACGCCCGCTTGAATAGCCAGTGGCAGCAGCACGGGTGTCAGGATGGTGATGGCTGCAACCGTCTCCATAAAGCAGCCGACCACTAACAAAATCAGATTGATCAGTATCAGAATAACGATAGGATTATCGGCTACCGTCATCACCGCTTCTGCGAACGCAGCAGGAACGCCTTCACGCGTCAAAATCCAGGCAAAGATCGAAGAGGCGGCAACGATAAGCAGCACCACAGAAGTCATTTCCACCGTTTCGCGAAAGACGGTGATGATCTGACGCCAACCTGCGCTGCGATAAACCAGCGTTGCCAATACCAATACATAGGCCACGGCCGCAATAGCGCTCTCGGTTGGGGTAAAAATCCCCAGCACGATACCGCCTACGATAATGACGGGGATAAGCAGCGAAAGCGCTGCATGTATAAACGTAGAAAGCAGACGGCGTAGCGAGAAGCGCTCGCCAATCGGATAGCCACGCCGATGAGAGATCACTGCGACCATCGCCATCAGCATCGCCGCAATCAGTAAGCCAGGCACAATGCCGGCAATGAACAGCTGGCCAATGGATGCAGACGCCACAACCCCATAGACCACAAGCGGAAGCGACGGCGGAATAATCGGCCCGACTGTCGAGGAAGCCCCGGTAATTCCCACGGCAAAATCAACATCGTAGCCTTTATCGCGCATTGCCTTGATCTCAACGGCACCCAAGCCACCAGCATCAGCGATTGCCGCACCCGACATACCCGCAAATATCACCGAGGCGCCTACGTTAACGTGCCCCAGGCCACCGCGCGTCCACCCCACCATCGCATCGGCGAAGCGGAAGATTCGCTCGGTTACCCCGCAGACATTCATCAAGTTGCCTGCCAGGATGAAAAAAGGCACAGCGAGTAGCGGAAAGCTATCGACACCACCCACCATGCGCTGAATCAGAATAATATCCGGGATCCGGCCAGAGGCCAGTAGATAAACCAGCGATGACCCAGCCAACGCTACCGCGACCGGCGCACCGATCAATAGCAGACACGCCAACGCTACGAAAAGCAGAATGATCATTTCTCCTCCTTGCCTCGCCAGAAAGCAATGCCCTGGCGGGCCAAACGAAATGCCATCGCCGCGCAGGCTACGGCAACCACGGTATAAAGCCAGCCTTTCGAGATCGGCAGCGTACTCATGCTGGAATGCCAAACCCTTTGGCCGACCTGCCATGCAAGCCATGCCACGTAGCCAAAAAATGCTGCGCTAAGCAGGTTATTGAATCCTCGCAGCCAACGCTTCGCCTTATCCGGCAAGATGAGCTCAAGGATTTCCACGTAAATATGGCCACGTCGGGAAGCAGCGCCCGCCGCGCCAATGAACACCAGCAGCACCAATAGCATGCGGGCGCCCTCTTCAGTCCAGCCGATGGAGTGGTTAAATACATAGCGCGACAAAAACTGCGCAAAAACCACGCCACCCAGCAGCACCAGAACCCCTAGTGCCACATGATCTTCAAACACCCATTTGGGCGGCGGACTATCCGCGCAGACGCCAAGCGGTTGCTCAAGATCACTCCCGGCCACGCTCTCGCGGCCGGGTTGTGCTGACATCGCCGCTACTTCACCACGGTGATCGCCTTTATCCCCCATCATTACTCAATCGCCTCCAAACGCTGGTATTGATCAACGGTCCAACCGGCGTTCTCATCGGTCAGTTTCGGCCTTACCATTTCAGCGAAGGGTTCGCGGTCTACCTCATGCACTTGCGTTCCCTGCTCCTGGAACCAAGGCACCAAGTCTTGCTCTTGCTGGTGGATATCCAGGCTGCCCTGCTCGGCAGCTTCGCTGAAAACGTCCTGGAATAGCGCCTGATCCTCGGCGGAGAGCTGTGACCAAGCGCTACCGTTCATAATGATCGGCTGGCTATCAAAGATATGCCCGGTCAACGAAATATCGGACTGTACTTCATCAAACTTCATCGCCTGGATGATGGGCAAAGGGTTCTCCTGGCCATCAACCACACCTTGCTGAAGCGCCAGGTAGACTTCCGAAAAGGCGATTGGCGTAGGGTTGGCCCCCACCGCTCTGGGGAACATCAGTAACAGCGGAGCATCCGGCACACGAATTTTCATGCCCTGCATATCATCTGGGGTAAGGATCGGCTTATTGGCGGTGACGTGGCGCTGGCCGAAATAGATCAAACCAAGCGGTACATGCCCGGTAGTATCTTCATACCCCTCGGCAAGTTCCTGGAAAAGGTCGCTTTTTGAATAAGCCATCCAGTGATCAAAGTCTCGGAAAACGAAAGGCGCACTACCCAGCGCAATCGGCGGATAAGCATTCCCCGCGAATGCATTACCGGTATAAATGATGTCTACCGTCCCCAGGTCGAGGCCTTCGTTAAGCTCAACCTCATTACCTAGCTGGGATGAAGGAAAAACCTCAATACTGTGCCGCCCCTCGCTGCGCTTTTCGATTTCCTCAGCCGCCCATAGCGCCCATTTATGATGACTATGGCTTGCCTCATAGATATGACCAAACACAAAGTCATTAGCTTGAGCTAAAGGTGCTAACGACAACGCAAGAAGAAAAGTTGTTAGTTGATGACGTGCTCGCATTATTAACTCCTTATTAGTTTTCAACCCGCCCTTGACAGTACACTCCGGCTAAACAAATTTATCAATTTGTTTGTTGTGAGCTTAGAAAAATGGAAATATGGCTTTGTTTTAAAAGTAGAATAAATAAAATAAGGAGTTATTAAACGTGACAACAAAGACTAAGGTAGAAAAGACTAAAGACTTACATGAGGACATGCGAAGCTGGATTCTTCGCGGCCAATATCTTCGCGGTTCGCGGTTACCCACAGAGGCTGAGCTATCGAGCCGCTATGAGTTAAGTCGCAGCGCGGTAAGGGAAGTTGTTGCGCAACTGAAAGCTGAAGGCCTTGTAGCATCCCGCCAAGGTTCTGGACTTTTTGTCGTCGCAAGACCCACTACAGCACTTGATGCACCAAATTTTGTTAACAACTTTAGCGACATGATTGCGCTGTTTGATTTCCGAATGTTAATTGAAACTGAGTCGGCGGCTTTAGCTGCATCAAAACGTAGCGAAAGTGATATTGAGCGTATTGAAGCCAAGAGCCGCAATTTACAAGAAGTCTTTCGAAATGGCGGACAAGGCACTCAGGAGGATTTTGATTTCCATCTACAAATTGCTAAAACATCGGGTAATAAGTTTCTTCTTAGCTCCATATTAGCCCTACAAACTGGGGTGATTTTTTCTGCCAAACTAGGCCAAAAAACATCGGATTTACCCAGGTTTCTTCAGTCCAAACAGGTCACCCAGGAGCACGCTGCGATCATTGAGGCTATTCGTGCGGCTGATGAAACGCAGGCAAGAACGTCCATGCAGCGCCATATCGAAGCTTCACTTTCGCGCATTTTGCATGGCCAGCCGTAAGCGCAATATCTTTGCGCTTGGAAAACCGCGTCATCGACGACCCGGTAACCGGAAAACCGATGATGATACCGTTGGGACGGCATGGGGCATGCAAGCGTAAGCATGCATTTACTGCTGATATGGAGACACAGGCCTGAAGAAGATGTGGATGTGCTTGGCCGTTCTGTACAACCTGGTGCTTAAGGCAACTATCAAGCAATCCTTGGTAGCAGCCTTAACGTCACACCCCTTTATCGAAACTTAATGCCTGTTAAATGGGGGAAAGAGGCTGCTCAATGGCACGCCCAACCTGTAGCACTTTGGCGTCATCAAATGCCTTGCCCATAATCTGGACGCCTACGGGCAGCCCTTGATGATCCTTACCAAATGGCACCGTCAGTGCGGGTAGTCCTGTCACATTGGCGGGTGCGCATAAGCGCACATACGCTTCGGAGACACTCTCTTGGCTGCCGTCTTCCCAATCAAACGTATCCTGCTCCAAGCTTGCTGCTGTCTGGGGCACGGTGGGTGTCAGCAGAACGTCGATCTCTGAAAACAGGGAACACCAGCGCTTAGCGATGAGGCCTCGGGCACGCTGCGCCTTCAGATAAACGCCTGCTGGCAGCAGTTGTCCGGCTTCGAGCAAGGTGCGTACATCATCACCGTATAGCGATGCTGATTGGCGTATGTCCTTGGCGTGTACGGTTGCTGCCTCGGCCACCATCAGGCCCCACTGAGCCGGAATAAGGTAGTCAGCCAGCGGAATATCCACCTCCACCAGCACGGCGCCCTGTTGTTCCAGATGTGCTGCCGCACGCCTAACAGCCGCAGCGACTGGCTCCGCAACGTGGTCAAAATAATAGTTACGTGGGATACCAACACGCAGCCCATGCACACTCGACTGTGCGTTGATATCGAAAGAGGCAGGAGGAGTACGGCTAGCAGGGTCGCGCGCATCAAAGCCCATCACTGCCTGCAATAACAGGCCAACATCCTCTACCGTGCGCGCCATAGGGCCCGCATGATCGAGCGACCAGGCCAGGGGCATAGTGCCGTGGCGAGAAACCAAGCCATACGTCGGCTTGAATCCGACCAGCCCGCAAAGTGCTGCGGGCACCCGAATCGAGCCACCGGTATCGGTCCCCATGGCTGCCCAGGCTCCGCCGTAAGCAACCGCTGCTGCAGCCCCCCCACTAGAGCCCCCCGGCGTACGCTGTGGATCAAGCGGATTGCGCGTTTGTGGTGTGGTCAGGCCGAAAGCGAACTCATGCGTATGTGTCTTGCCCAGGATTATGGCTCCGCCACGCAGCAAGGCATCCGTTACCGCGCTGTTGGCCTCTGCCCGATGACCGTCCCGAACACGGGAGCTGGCAGTGGTGGGGTGGCCAGCAATATCGAACAGGTCTTTCAGTGCGACAGGAATTCCATGCAGCGGCCCACGATAACGGCCATGTTGAATGTCTCGCTCGGCCTTAAGTGCCTGCTGACGGGCGGCTTTTTCCCATACAGATACAAAAGCGTTGATCTCGAGCTCTCGCTCACCAATACGCGCCAAGGCTGCATCCACCAATTCTACTGGCGATAGTTCGCGTGCCGCGATGGCGGCACTGGCTTGGGCCAGTGTCAGGTTTAATGGGTTTAGCATGGTTTGTTCCCCTGGCTAGCATCAAAGGCAAATGAAGGAGTGCATGATTCATCGATAGGTAATTCGTCAAGCCGGGCAATGACCGTGTGTATGTGATGCAGCACATCAGCAATCATTGGCGCACGTTCAGAGTCCAGGGGCAGCCCCAGGCTGGTAGCTAGAGCCAGAGTTTCCTCGGCGGACATAGGAGAGACATTTTGAACAGTCATGCTTGATTTCCTTTCTTTATTGAAGTGCGCGCTTGCATAAGCAGCAGGATAATGGCGAGCAAGGCCAGTGCAGTGATCACCGCACCATAGATATTGACCGCAGCCAGCAAGCCGGCCTTCTGAGCCAGGAAGCCGACAGCCATCGTGGGCACGCTATGAGCCAGATAACTTTCGATATAAAACACGCCCATCAGCGCAGCACGTTCATGGGG
This sequence comes from Halomonas sp. AOP43-A1-21, assembly GCF_052376775.1. Classification (NCBI taxonomy): domain Bacteria; kingdom Pseudomonadati; phylum Pseudomonadota; class Gammaproteobacteria; order Oceanospirillales; family Halomonadaceae; genus Halomonas; species Halomonas sp. AOP43-A1-21. Next base: position 74,609 of record NZ_JBQSWC010000013.1, read on the forward strand.
CTCGGCCAACGGCAGAACACTGCGCACAGCCCCGAGAAAGCTCGCGCCAAACCCGAACCCCGCAATGACCGACCCGACCAACAGCAAGACAGCGTTTCCCTGGTTAGCCCCGACCAAAATGACGACCAGTCCTGCGACCAAAGCAAGTTCACCAGACAAGAGGGTTGTAAAAGAACGCAACTTGCGAGCCGCCAGAACCGCTGTGGCGCCGGTGAGCGTTAGTGCTGCGACGACAAACCCACCCAGCCATGGCGTGTTTACATGCGTAACGTCAACGACCAGCGATGGCATAAGCGATAGATAAAAACCACCTAGCATCCACACTGCCATGTTCGCAGGGGTGACAGATAACAAAGCCTTGCGCGCTTGCGGCGGCACGGTAAGGCGTGGTTTCAGGCTTGCCCATGCCCCCGGGCGATTCGCCGCCGTCTCCGGCGCCAACCAAATCAAGCCCAGCAACACCAGAAAAATAGCCAGCAGTAACACGTACACCATGTGCAGCGGATCAGGCGCCAATACAACCAACGAGGTACTGCCTAGCGCACCGGCTGCCATGCCAAGCAGCGGTGAGATGCTGTTGATCACAGCTCCCCGCTCCCGACCAACATCGAGTATCGCCGCACCAACTGCCGCAGTAGCCATACCAGTGGCAAAGCCCTGCAGAGCGCGCGCACCAATCAGCCAACTCGGCCCGGCCGCACACAAAAAGCCCACCATAGCGATGATCTGTAGCGACAACGCCAAGGTAATAACCGGGCGTCGGCCAATATGATCTGAAAGCCTCCCCGTCACCAGCAGTGCCAAAAGCAGTGCCAGTGCGTAAGCGGCAAAAACCACCGTCAACAGTGTTGCGCTAAAGCTCCACTGCTGCTGATAAAGCTGATACAGGGGGGTAGGCGCACTCGATGCTGCCAAAAAGGCAATCATTGTCGCGGTGTGCAGGAAAACAGAACGGGAGGAAGACAGATTCCAGTTCGAGGAACGGCGGAGGGGAGCAGAATCGTTGATGGACATGATCTCTCTCAAAAGGCAAAATATTAGCTTTAAAGAGCATAATCTCAATAAATCACTAACGCAAATATTTTGCTTTAGTGATTTATTGCACCGTACCGACGAATAGGCACTGAAGGAGCACATGATCAACAAACCCACCCCCCGTCCAGGTGGCCGCAGCGCTCGTATTCAGGCTGCCGTTCATCAAGCCGTTCGAGAGCTGCAACAAGAGCAAGGCCGGGCCGGGCTTACGGTGCCCGCTATCGCCACACGCGCTGAAGTCACCCCCTCGACGATCTACCGTCGCTGGGGTGATCTTGCCCAGTTACTGGCCGACGTTGCCGTCGAGCAACTACAGCCAGAGCAGCCGCCAGCCGATACGGGAAGTTTGCGTAGCGACTTATTAGCCTGGCTTGTTGAGTACTTTGAGGAAATGTCATCAGCCCCAGGGCGGGCGATGCTCCGCGATGTTCTAGGCACAGAAGGCCATACCAGCGCAGGTAAATGTGATGGCTTCTTGCGTCAGCAGATCGAAGTAATCAACGAACGCGGCCTCGCCAGAGGAGAGCAGCCGATAGATATAGAACTGGTCACCCAAATAGTAGTGGCGCCTCTGATGTACCGCATACTGTTTGCCAACGAAACACCGACTGAGCAGGCCATAGAAGCACTTTTCGAACAATTAGTAAGCTCAACAGATGCTTAATAAAAAAGCCCCGTGTTCTGGATAACACGGGGCTTTTGGCAAGGGGTGCTGTTGGGCTCAAGACGCCTCGACTGCGGCACGCCCTTTAATGATCGAGCGGACAAGCAGCAGATACGCCACCGAACCACAGGCGGCCATGGCCAGAACGACCGCTTCAAGCGTATGCGGCAGCACGGCGGATAGCGCGCTTAATATCCCGGCGATACCAAACTGGGCCGCCCCCAAAAGCGCTGCAGCCGTGCCACCGCTGGTAGGAAAGAACTCCAAAAAGCAGGCTTGAATATTGGGTGAGATTGCCCCTACCGTGCCGATGGTCAGCATCATGGCGGCCAGGAAGGCATACATTGACCAGTCCATGAAGGCAGCCATCACCAGCAATAATATGCCGACCGCCTGGCAGCCCGTTGCCAACTGAAGAATGCGAAACGACGGCAATCTGGAAAGCAGTATCCGATTAATTATATTGAAGATAAGCATGGCGACGATGTTAGCCGCAAACAGCATCGAAAAACTCGAAGGCGACTGCTCGAAGTGTCCCTGATAGATAAAGGAAGCGTAGGTGATGAACATCATCAGGGTAGAAAAAGACGCGGCCTGCCAGGCAATGAACGGCAGTGCTGGCTTGGTAGATAGCACAAGCTTGTAACGCGCCAGCAGGCTCATCTGCGGGCTTTTGGCGCGTGACACCTTACCCTTGCCGGAAAACAGTACTCGCACCAGCAACGGCACCAGCAGCACCGCGTATGCCGCCAAGGCGAAGAAGATATAGTGCCAGGAGCCTAGCGCTAGAATCGCGCTGCCCACACTCGGCGCAATCCCCGGCGCCAGCACCATGATAAAGCCCATCATCGAAAACAGTTTCGCGGCGTCGCGGCCCGCCACCCGGTCGCGCACCAGCGCCGGTACCGACACCAAGGTCAAACCCGCGCCAATCGCCTGAATGGCCCGCCCGCCCAGCAAGGTGTTCAAGGAATCCGCCATGCCGATGGCAATGCTTGAGATCGCAAAAATCGCCAGCCCACTCATCAGCACCCGCTGGCGTCCGAAGCGGTCTGAAAGCGCACCGCCAATTAACTGACCCAACGCCATCGCGAACACGTATACCGATACGCTCAGCGATACCGCCTGCTGAGAAATCCCCAGCGATTCGCCGATGACCGGGAAAGCCGGTAGATACGTATCCATGGAAAACGGGCCCAGCATCATGGTCAATGCCAGGCTCAGCACCACAATGAAGGGCGTTTTAGATTGGGTCATGAGAGCTCGCGATAAATGGCGTAATGATGAACATCCTCAGCGATATGATACCGATTGATGCCATTATCAGCCAATATTCGCCAATTTAATGGCGCTGCAACCGCGCGCTACTCGCTCATTTTCAGCTCTTTGACCACGGCATCAAGATGACGAGAGTTGATTTCAGCAGGTGAGTTGGCGCCAATCAGCGTCATGGTGACGCGCATGTCAGCGGCGATCAGGTCGAGCAGATGAGAAACGCCCTGTTCACCTCTTGCCGCCAGTGCGTAAGCGTAAGCCCGCCCCAGCAGCACGCCTTTCGCGCCGAGCGCCAGCATTCTCACTACATCAAGCCCAGAGCGGATACCGGAGTCTGCCAGTACCGTCAGCTCATCGCCCACGGCTTCGGCAATATGCGGCAACGCCTGGGCGGTGGAAATGGCCCCATCCAGCTGGCGCCCGCCATGGTTGGAAACCACGATGCCATCAGCCCCCATGCGCACCGCGTCTCGCGCATCTTCCTTGTCCAGCAGCCCTTTTATGATCAGCTTGCCCTTCCAGCTATCGCGAATCCATTCAAGCTCGCTCCAGCTAATCGAAGGGTCGAAGTTTTTGGCCAGAAACCCCATGTAGTCGTCCATGTTCATCTGGCGTCCGGTATACGCCTCGATATTACCGAACGACAGCGGCTTGCCCTTGAGTCCCACATCGAACGCCCACTGCGGGTGGGTGATTGCCTGAGCGTACTGGCGCAGCTTGGCATTGGGGCCCGACATACCCGAGCGACGGTCGCGATAACGCGAGCCCGGCAGCGGCATATCCACGGTAAACACCAGTGTTTTCATGCCCGCTTCCCAGGCGCGATCCAGGGCGTTTTTCATAAAGCCGCGATCTTTCAATACGTAAAGCTGCGACCAAAGCTCGCCGTGGGCATTTTTCGCCACTTCCTCAATCGAACACACCGACACCGTGGAAAGCGTGTAGGGAACCCCGGCTTTCTCGGCTGCACGCGCGGCCTGTACCTCACCACGCCGGGCGTACATTCCCGTTGCCCCGATAGGTGCCAACCCCAACGGCATTTTCCAACGGTTGCCAAACAGCTCGGTTTCAAGCGATGGTGTGCCACCACCCTGCAGTACGCGTTGACGCAGAGGAATCGCCTGTAGCGCCTCCACGTTATTGCGCAGCGTGCTTTCGGTCACCGAGCCACCATCAAGGTAATCGAACAGAAAACGAGGGATACGCTGCTTGGCAGCCTGCCGGTAATCAGAAGGGCTTGAAATGATCATGAATTCGCCTTAACTCGACACGGGAAACGGAGAAGTGACCGTACACTTGAAACCTTAATGCTAACCCCAGCTAGCGTACCAAGTAAAGCCGCGTCTAGAGCGATTCGCGCCCCTGAACTTTAGTCTATGAGCGGTTTTGTTCATGCCCAGACTCGTGCTCAGCCATTAGTGCAACTACCCAATCAATGAACACACGCAGCTTGGCGCTTACATGACGGTTGGGCGGAAACGCGATAAACATTGGCATGGGATTAAGGTGCCACTCCTCAAGCAAAGGCACCAGCTCACCCCGTGCGACGTGTTCCCTGGCCATGTAATCAGGTAGCAAAATCGCACCAAGCCCCGCCAAACCTGCCGCTAGCCCCGCATTGCCATCATCGACTGTAATCCTATGGCGTCCCTGGATGCTAACACTCTCTGCTTCGCGGCGAAGGGTATAGAGAGAAGCCAAACCGGCACGCCACTTGAAGCTAACGATGTAATGAGGCGGAGCGGATAACGCTCGCGGATGCGACGGTACCCCCGCCTTTTGTAAATAGCTGGGGGCGGCGTAAACCCCCATCCTCAGCTCCCCTACCCGACGCGCCACCAAAGATAAATCGGTAAGTTCTCCGCCGCGCACCACGCAATCCACGCTTTCATCAATCAAATCCACCATGCGATCGCTTACCCCCATATCGAGCTGAATATCGGGATACTGCGCGTAAAAAGCCGGTAGTGCCGGTATCAAAATCATTCGCGCAAACGGGCTGGGCACATCGACCCTAAGCCGTCCGCGAGGCGAAACCACCGCATTGGAGAGGCTGGTTTCAGCATCATCCATATCGGCTAACAGTTTTATAACGCGCGCGTAGTAGGCCGCGCCATCTGCCGTCGCATTAACTTTGCGTGTGGTGCGGTTGAGAAGTTTTACCCGCAGCCGTGCCTCCAACTGCTGCACCAGCTGGGTCACGCTGGTTTTACTGATATGCAGCGTTTCAGCGGCCTTGGTAAAACTGCCCGTCTCGACGACCCGAGCAAATGCCTGCATTGCATTGAAACGGTCCATTACAGCGATACCGCCTTGTGATTGTTTGGAAAGTGCGAACAGTGTTGATCAGGATTCTCCGTTTATCCAGCTTGAAGGCAGGCCTAGAGTAGGTTCACCCAACGGACAGACCTGCATTGAACGACTGATGGAGAAAATATATGGCAAAGCGTGACGTAGTTTATCCCCAAGGCCGACAGGCTCTTTATGACAAGAATGCCTATTCTGCAGCCGTCCGCTCGGGCGACTTGTTATTTGTATCGGGCCAGGTGGGTAGCCGTGAAGATGGCTCGCCTGAGCCTGACTTCGCCGCACAGGTTCAGCTTGCCTTCGACAACTTGCAGAGCGTGCTGGACGCCGCGGGCGCAAGCTTTGACGATATCGTCGATGTCACAAGCTTCCATACAGACCCTGAAACTCAATTCGCTACCGTGCTGGAAGTCAAGACCCGCGCGTTCCCAGATAAACCCTACCCAAACTGGACGGCGGTCGGCGTAAACTGGCTGGCAGGCTTCGATTTTGAAATCAAAGTGATTGCGAGGCTACCCAAGTAACCCAGAAGGTTCGCTTGTTTTGCAACAGCAGTGGTGAAGCCCGACATTGCAGAAACCCGAAAAACGAACAATGCTTGAACAGTGTTTGTAGTAAAGGAGTTTTGCAATGGCGGACTTCAAGCAGCGCGAGTGGGTGAAATGGAAATGGGCAGACAGCTGGGCCGAAGGCCAAGTGACCCGGAAATTTCAGGAAGAAGTAACCCGCAAACTGCAGGGCAGCGAGGTAACTCGCAAAGGTAGCGAGAAGAACCCCGCGTACTTAATCAAGCAAGAGAACGGCAGCAGAGTCTTAAAACTTCATACTGAGCTTAAGAAGGCATAGGCAAGGAGGCCACAGTGCGCATCCCACAGCCCGAAATACTCCATTTTGACAGCGATGAAACGAGCGGCTATCCCAATTCCCCCCTGCCTGTACTGATTTACCGCGAGGTTCTTGACCTCAGCAGTGCAGATGAGCGGGCCGATGCTTTTGAAAGCATGTTCAAGCAGCACGGCTGGCCGCCAGCGTGGCGTTACTATCTATATGATTTTGACCACTTCCACTCCACCGCCCACGAGGCGCTAGGCATTTTTCAGGGTCAGGCAAGAGCCCGACTGGGCGGTCCCAATGGCCGAGAAACAGTGCTTTATCCAGGCGATGTTCTGGTGCTGCCCGCCGGGGTTGGGCATGCCTGCGTAGAGGCTGACGACGATTTCTGCATGGTCGGCGCCTACCCACCAGGACAAGACCCGGAGAACGAGCGCGGCGACCCGGCCGAGCTTGCAGCGGCACAAGCGCGAGTGGCTTCCGTCACCATTCCAGACACTGCTCCGGTGGGCGGCCCGCTCAAGCCAATGTGGGAACAGTAACCATAGACGCGGCCAATCAAGCCCGCTAGACGACTGGTCTAATTAGGCGTAAGCTAGCGGTATGAACATGACACCAGTCACCGGCGATGTCCGGCAGCACATTCTTAACACCGGCCAGGTCATCATCGGTGGCAAAGGGTTCTCAGCAGTGGGCCTTAACGAGATCCTCAAAGCCGCCGGGGTGCCCAAGGGCTCTTTTTATCACTACTTCAGCTCCAAAGAAGCGTTTGGCGAAGCGCTACTGCAAGGCTACTTCACTGAGTATCTCGCGCAGACGGAAGAACGCCTTACCCAGCCGGGCGCTTCCCATGCTGAACGTTTGCTCAGCTACTGGGCACATTGGCGGGATACCCAACACCACTGCGACCCCAGCGGCAAATGCCTGGCGGTGAAGCTTGCCGCTGAAGTCAGTGATCTTTCAGAACGCATGCGCTGCGTGCTGCAACAGGGCACCGAGCGCATTATTGCCAGGTTAGCGCAGTCGATCGAAGCCGCGGTTGCCGATGGCTCGTTGCCTCAATCTGTCAGCGCTCAAGGCAGTGCCCTGGAACTAGCCACCACCCTCTACCAGCTATGGCTAGGCGCCAGCCTGCGCGCCAAGATTACCCGCGACCGGGTGCCGCTGGATGCCGCCTTCAAAGCCACCTTCGCGCTATTAAACCTCGACCCCAACCGCTCTCTCACCCAGGAAAGGTCTCAATCATGAAAATTCTCGTTGTGGTTACCTCGCACGATAAACTTGGCGACACCGGCAACAAGACCGGCTTCTGGCTCGAAGAGCTAGCTGCGCCCTACTATACCTTCATCGACGCAGGCGCCGAGTTAACCCTGGCCTCCCCCGCCGGTGGCCAGCCGCCGCTCGACCCCAGCAGCAATGCACCGGACGCCCAGACCGAGGCTACTAACCGCTTCCAAGCGGACCTTGACGCCCAAGCAGCACTGGCCAACACTCATCAGCTTGCCGATATCGATATCGCCGAGTTCGACGCGGTGTTCTATCCCGGCGGCCACGGCCCGCTGTGGGATCTGGCCGAGAGCGCCACGTCCGTGCGCCTGATCGAAGACGCCATTGCCGCCAACAAGCCGGTCGCCACGGTATGCCACGCCCCCGGCGTGCTTCGCCATGTAAAAGGCAGCGACGGCAAACCGCTGGTTTCGGGCCGCAAAGTCACCGGCTTCAGCAACAGCGAAGAAGACGCCGTGGGTCTGACAAACGTGGTACCGTTTTTAGTCGAAGATATGCTCAAAGAGAGCGGCGGCGAATACAGTAAAGGCGATGACTGGAGCTCTTACGTACTCGTCGATGGCCTACTGATTACCGGGCAAAACCCCGGCTCGTCTGAAGCCACCGCCGAAGCGCTGTTAAAGAAGCTTTCCTGATAATTAACCAAGGAGAATGGAATGCCGGCTTACGTTGTACTGACTCGTGAACGCACTCACGACGCCAAGGAAATGGAGCAATACGCCACCAAGGCCAAAGCCGCCCGCGAAGGCCACGACCCGAAGCCGCTCGCCTTCTACGGTGACTTCGAAGTAATGGAAGGCAGCGACATGGAAGGCGCGGTAATCCTGCGCTTCTCCGACATGGCCGCCGCCCGCGCCTGGTATCAAAGCGACGCCTACCAGGAAGCCCGCAAGCATCGTTTTCAGGGTGCTGATTATCGCGTTTTTATTGTTGATGGGGTTGAGGAGGCTTAAGAGCCTTTCCTGCAGTTACGCATAGACGCACAAAAGGCCGTTCGTAGTTTAACGAACGGCCTTTTTTATCGCGGCTTGATAACAGCAGACCACGTATGTTTTCAGCAGCTCGGCGCCAGCGAACCCATCAAATTCAAAGATGCCCCGTATAATTACCGAACGGTAACTAGCATTAAGTTCTAATCCTTATACGTAGCAATAATTACCGATCGGTAACTTATAAGTTGTTAGGTGCTAAGTTTAGGCTTAGACTTACCGAACGGTAATTAAATCGCAGGTTCTCATGCCTACTAATGATATTTCAGCCCCTCTAACCACTACCATTCGCCAAAGCGAAGACCTCGGTAAACTGGTGCGCCAGCTGCGTAGCGAGCAAGGACTGTTACAGTACGACTTAGCTGGCCTCGCGGGCACGGGCAATCGCTTTATCGTTGACTTGGAGCGAGGCAAGCCGACTCTTCAATTGCAGAAGGTGTTGGATGTACTGGATTTGCTAGGGCTTGAGGTCATCGTGCGACGCAAGGGTGGCGACCGTCATGGCAAGTGACGATACGCTAACAGTTTACCAAGGCGAGAAAGTCGTCGGTTGGCTTTACGATATCCAACCGCTGCGCTTCGAGTATGCTCTAGAATGGCTGGAGTACTCCAAAGCGGTAAGTCTCTCACCCTCGCTGCCGCTCACGCAGCAGGTTCATGCTGGCGATAACGTGCTGGCCTACTTTGAAAACCTGCTACCAGAAGGCGATCTGCGCCATCATTTAGAGCTTCGCCACCACACCACGACCGTTTTCGGTCTGCTGAAAGCTATTGGTGGGGATACGGCTAGCGGCTTCACCTTAATGCCACCGGACGAGTCACCGGCCCAACCACACTATCAGCCTATCAGTTGGGAGAGCGTAGCAGAGCATTTACAACACCGGGAACGTGGCTCTTTGATTTCGCAACAGGGCGAAGAACCACGTATATCTTTGGCCGGTGCTCAAAATAAATTGCTACTGATGGTGCAGCCAGACGGAACCCCCGCCATACCTGAAGGATCGGCACCCTCTAGCCATATTCTCAAGCCAGACATTCAAGGCTTGAAAGGTGTATGGGCCACCGCCCTCAACGAAACCTTCTGTATGCAGTTGGCCGCTGAACTTGGGTTTGACGTCGCCGAGGCGAATTACCAGCCCGAAACCCGCGCCTGCCTTGTGCGCCGATACGATCGCATTCCCGATGCACACGGCAACTTACGGCGCCTGCATCAGCTCGATTTCTGCCAGCTCGCTGGCACACCTTCGCTGATCAAATATGAAAGCGACGGCGGCCCAGGCCTCATTCTCTGTCGTGAACTCCTGCAGGAGGTTGGAACACCAGCCAAGGATCTGCAGCGCCTGATCGGCTGGCTATTCTTCAACTTGCTGATCGGCAACAACGACAGCCACGCCAAGAATCTCGCCATTCTCTACTCTGACGAAGGCCCTCGGTTGGCGCCATTTTACGACTTGATGAGTACGACGCTCTACAGCGGACTCTCGCGACGCTTTGCACTTCGCATCAACGGTGAGGATCGTCCCGGCAACATTGAGCGTTCTCATCTCGAAGCAGTGGCCCGTTCACTACGCTTTCAACCACGTTATTTCCTACGCCAAGGGTTCGAACTCGCTGAACGCATGCCAGCGGCCATCGACAGCACCCTTACCACACTGGGTACCGTAGCTCATAAAGGCTCTGAGCAGACTCTGCTAGAGCGGCTGGAGCAGCGGCTTTTAAGTAATTGTCGAAAGCTTCCGGAGCGATGGTCGGCACAATAATGTCTTTTCCAGGATGCTGACTACCGCGTGTTTATTGTGGATGGGGTTGAGGAGGCTTAAGCCTTTTTGCAATTACGCATAGACGCACAAAGGGCCGTTCGTGGTTTAACGAACGGCCCTTTTGTATTTTAAATATCAACATGCCTAAGCCGAATGGCTCCAAACAGCTCGGTTGCCTCACCTTTGGCGATTAAGGTGTGCTTCAACTCGCCAATAGCTTTCAAGGCTTCTTCCAATCCCAGCGACTGCATATCAGGTTGCTTGATGTTTAATTCAGCTAATTGCTGCTCATCGTAGCCTTGTAACAAACTCCAAGAGCGTGCGTAATCGCTGATCACGCGGGCGACGGCTTCACCTTCTGTGGAGACCAAGCCTTGATTGGTTAAGGTGCGGCTGAGCAAACTCACCGCCTGCTCGAACTCTATTCCTCGCTCGGTTAAGCGTTGCTGGTTGAGTGTATAGCCATAAACCAAGTGGTCTTTTAGTACCAGGGTGGCCCATTTGCGAAACTGCACGCCGCGCTGAGACTTCACACGGTAACCCACTGAGATAACCACGTCTAAATTGTAGTATTCGACCTGATAGATTTTACCATCAGCGGCAGTTGTTGCATTTTTTGCAACAACTGACTCCCTTTCAAGTTCACCCTCTATAAAGACGTTGCGAATGTGGCGAGATATTACAGATTTATCCCTCCCAAATAGGTTAGTCATCTGATCTAAACTTAACCACACGGTTTCCTGCTCCAGCGTTACCTCAATGTGTGTTTGTCCATCTTCGCTGGTGAATATCTGGATTTGTTGGTCATTCATGATCGCTTTCTTTAGGTTTACAAGCTCAATGCATTTCCAAAGCAAGCTCCCTTCAATGCAGCGTATATCTTTTTTTGCTGCAAAAACGTTCATTAGCCTGCTATAAGGCTAATCAAACTTTATCAAAAAACATTCTGCAATGTGCATCAGACGTTTTCAGGCTTTGTACCCATCTGCGTTTTGCGTTTGGCTCAGCCAAACAGTCTTTTGCTAAAGCCTGGGCCGATTCAATGTATGAAAACCATCACCACCAGCACCACTGTCAGTAATAGCAAATACACCCTGGCATGAATACGATCAGGGATGCGCCCGATCCAGATCGACGCTAGGCGGATACCGAGCCATGAGCCCACCGCAAGTACCAGCAAGGCGCGCAGATCCACATAACCTGCATACCCGTTTCCTAACGCTGTGTGATTGGCCGACAGCAACACATATGTCGCGGTGCCACTCACCGCCATGGGCAACGACAACGGGTTGGCCATGGCCGTGGCCGCCGTCATACTGGCCCCTCTGCGTCGCATGAGCGGCACGGTCATCACGCTACCACCCACGCCCAGCAAGGCGGCCACTGTACCAATGCATGTACCCGTCATTGCTGTTACCGCACGCCCTATAGGACGCACATCACTTCCCGTTTGATGCAGAAAACCAGGCCGCAGAACGGCATCCGCAATAGTGATGCACAGATAGCCGATGAAAACCCAGCGGACCCAGTTCCCACTTAACGATACTGCCACTGCCGCGCCGAGCACCGCCCCCATGGCGATATAACCAACTAATGGGCGCACTAGATGCCACTGCACGGTCTGTCGCCGATGATGACGCCATGTTGCCATTGAAGCCGCGAAGATCATCAGTGCAGTCGAGGTGGCCACCGCAATATGCATGGCCGCCAAACCCGTCGCGCTATCCGACCCATGGACGGCAATCAGTAAGGTATACAGCAAGGGAACCACCACAAACCCACCACCGAAACCGAACAGTACGGTGGTGACGCCCGCCAAACCGCCACAAAGAAGTAATATGCTATACACCGCCACTCTCCTAATAAGACTCAATAGCAGAGAGAATATTGCGGCTGGAACTGGCCGACATTCGTCTTTTGGACAATAATCATCGCATTTCGGCCAGAATGACGATTATGCTCAATACTCCTCTAACAGACGTGGATCATGTGGCACGGCCCATGGTGGCCATCGGCACTGACTACAGCCCTGGCACACTCCTTGACTTTCATACCCATCGCCGCGCCCAGTTTCTCTATGGCATGACAGGCGTGATGGAAGTCAATACGGATGACGGCACCTGGATGGTGCCGCCCTATAGCGGTGTCTGGCTGCCTGCGGGCAAGCGCCATCAAGTGCGTATGAATGGGGTGAGCACGCGAAGCCTGTATATCGAGCCCCATGTCGCGCCACGCGCTTCATGCAGCTGTGAGGTACTGGTCGTGACGCCGCTGTTGCATCACCTGCTGCTGGCTTCCGCCCATATACCCGCACTCTATGATGAAAGCGGCCGCGACGGTGCCCTGGCACAATTACTCCTATACGAACTGCAACAGGCTCAGGCCCTGCCGCTGTTTGCTCCCCTGCCCCATGACCCTCAATTAGCCAGTCTGTGCCGAGATTTTCTCGGCCAGCCACATATTCACAGCCTCCCCGAGGACTGGGCCCGGCAGTTGCATCGCAGCCAGCGCACCTTCAATCGCCTATTCCGTCAGCAGACAGGCATGTCCTTTGCCGTATGGCGTCAACAGGCCTGCCTGATGGCTGCTATTCCCAAACTGCTATCCGGCAGTTCCGTTACTCGCACCGCGTTGGAACTCGGCTACGACAGTCCAGCCGCTTTCTCCAGCATGTTTCGTAAGGTGCTTGGCCAATCGCCAACCGCTTTCGTTCAAGCGGCAAATCGCCAGGAGGAAGAGTAACAAGCAGATGGTCCAGGCATTACCAAGCCATTCCGTATTCATCGATTTAAGCCAACAGCCACCCTGAGGATTATCTTCTAATTGAGTGACCTAGAAGCCCTAGGTAGTTGCTCAAACCCTCATCACCGAACACGCATGCTGCTTCCTCCGTCGGACAATTTGTAAAGGCAGCTTTTTCCAGCAGTTCTGCTAGATCCCGCTTTGATGCGGCTCTATCTACTTTATGTGATATCGCGGCATCAGTCATGATGGCTCGCAATACTGCATACAGAAAATAAAAAATTATTCTACATTAGTCTAAAAATGGGCATATTATAGGTTATTTAAGCCTTAAAGCATGTAGCCTGTATGCAGTTATTCTTTTGAGAGAATTAATAGAATGTATACCGAAGAACCCAAGCAGTTGGTGGAATACGCTAGAGAGCGACTGCGTGAAGCGATACTGACTAATCAATTAAAAGCGTCCGATTCGTTTAGCCAAGTGCAGTTGGCGCGTGAGTTCGGCATTAGCCGAACGCCATTGCGGGAAGCAGTACGCCTGCTGGAGCATGAAGGATTAGCCACTGTTAATTTTAATCGTCGCGTCACGGTGTCAGAGTTGACTCCTAAAGATCTCGATTCCCTTTATGCAACACGCATCCTTCTGGAGTCATTAGCGCTACATACCAATATCACCAAAATGGATCAGGCATTTCTTGAAACTTCGCGGCAGCGTCTTCTTGATATGCGAGAGTTCGAAAAGGTTCATGACGTTGAAAATTGGTCAAAAGTACATAGAGAGTTCCATCTTCAGCTGGTGCTGGGCACCGGTGCTCGTATCGATCAACAGATACAGCACTACTTTGACCATTCCGAGCGCTACCGACGCTTATATCTGGGCGACTCAGATCGCAACTGGAATAAAGGCATGTCAGACCACTCAGATCTACAGCATGCGTGCGAAACCGGTGATCGCTTTAATGCCGTCCGAATCCTGACAAAACACTATGAAAGTACAGCCTTCGGTGTGCTTGAAGTGATTGATCCCAATTACTCGCCTGACCTTATGATTGCCGCCAAAACAATGACAAAAGGACTCATTTTCCTTGAATGATTCGATGTTCCATTAACGCCAACACTCACTTCCTTGAAGGAGATAACAACAATGAGAATACTAGATACGATTGAAAAAGTACCCGGTGGCCTAATGGTCATCCCTCTACTTTTGGGAGCATTCGTCAACACGTTTGCCCCTGGGATATTAGAAATTGGTGGCTTTACACAGGCGCTGTTCCGCGATGGCGCTATGGCCGTTATTGGGGTGTTCCTAGTGTGTATGGGGGCTCAACTACCCATTAAGGCCACTGGTGCTGTTGCCGAAAAAGGCGGCGCTATCATGCTGGGCAAGCTCTTTGCTGGCGTGATTATTGGACTTTCGGTAGGTTTTCTGATCCCAGGTGGCATGCTATTGGGGCTGACGCCATTAGCTATTATTGCGGCAATGACAAACTCTAATGGTGGACTGTTTCTTGCGCTTACCACAGAGTTTGGCAACAAGACTGACCGCGGCTCTATCGCTGTTATCGCGATCAATGACGGTCCATTTCTTACATTGGTCGTATTAGGCGCCGCAGGCTTAGCACAAATACCACTACTGGCGGTTGTCGCCGTCATCACTCCTATTTTGATTGGTTTTGTATTGGGAAACCTCGATTTAAAACTGAGAAGTTTCCTTAAGCAGGGAGAGCAACTGCTAATTCCTTTCTTTGCCTTTCCCCTGGGCACCGGGATTGATTTCCGCACACTGATCGAGGCTGGTTCCTCTGGAGTACTGCTAGGTGCTTTAGTGGTAACGATCTCGGGTGGTTGCGCCATGCTGTTTCTATGGGTGGTTCAGGTGCTGCGTCGGCGCCCACCAAAACAACGTAACTTAATCTCGGGCATTGCAGAATCCTCGACGGCTGGCAACGCCGTGGCAACACCTGCCGTCGTGGCGGCGGCCGACCCGGCTTACCAGGCGATCATGGAGGTGGCGACAGCGCAGATTGCTGGGGCCGTTGTGACCACTGCCATACTGCCCCCCCTGTTAACGGTTCTGGTTCATCGATGGCAGTTACGTCGGGGAATTGATCCACTGAATGAATACGATGATCCAGAACTCAATGGTACGCCTGCCGTCATCGAACAACAGTCATGAACGTCGGCTTTAAGACTACGAGGTAAGCTTATGGCACTGCAATATTTACTCCCTGCCGAAGGCGATAACGCGGGTATCGCCACGAGACGACTAGAGGCAGGAGAGACTCTAGAGCTTGACGACAACACGGTTACTCTCAAATACCCGGTGCCCCAAGGCCACCGAATTTGTATCAGCCCCATCCTGAAGGGCGAGGCGCTACTGTCTTGGGGCCTCTCATTTGGCACCGCCATCGAGGATATTGCATTCGGTGATTATCTCTGCAATGCCAAGATGCGTGAGGTCTTAAGGGCGCGTCAGCCGGAGGATTACGACGAACAGCTTAAGGTCAATTTCGAGGATAAGGACACTATTGTCGAACGCACACTTCCCGAAGCCCCCAGCTTTGGCAATAACGTTGCTGATATCGTGGATGGTTTGACGTTCCAAGGTTTCTATCGCGGCGAAAGCCGCGGTTGGGGAACACGCAACTATCTGGTGATTATTGGGGCAACTTCACGGTCTCGTAGTGCGGTGCTGGAGGCAGCAGAGCGTCTCCAGGCGAAGTGGCCTGCATACGGTAACTTCGATGGTGTGGTTCCCGTGGTTCACACCGAGGGTGGTGGCCTGGATGTACCTAATAATCGTGACCTGCTGCTGCGTACGCTGGCAGGGTTTGCAACCAATCCAAACAGTGGTGCCGCCATTCTGGTCAACGAGCATGGCTCTTGGTTAACCAATGATGAAATTGCGGAACAGCTCTCTCATCTTGCCTTGCCCGAGGCTGAATATCGGGTTAGCTATCAGATGGCAGATGATGATGGCTTCTTCGACTCTCTTGTCAGTGAGTGCGAGCTGCTGATTCCTCAGGTGGCGTCGTTTGAGCGACAGCCTGCTCCTGTTTCCGGCCTAAAACTGGGGCTGCAGTGTGGGGGCTCTGATGCGTTTTCAGGTGTAACAGCTAATCAAGTATTGGGCAAAGCCGTCCATGAGTTAATCCGGCGAGGAGGAAGTGCCAACCTTGCCGAAACGGATGAGTTGATCGGGGCGGAGCAGTATGTCCTACAAAAAACCGCGAGCAGGAAAACCTTTGAGCGCTTTTTAACGGTTCAACAGCGTTTTAAAGACTATGCCACCGCTCATGGACACACAGCGGAAGGGAATGTGTCAGGCGGTAATATTTATCGAGGCCTGTATAACATTACGCTGAAATCAATTGGTGCAGCGCGCAAAAAGGATCCTCAGACGTATCTCGATTATGTGATTGATTACGCACAACCAATGCGACGCCCAGGTTACTACTTTATGGATAGCCCAGGTAATGACCTGGAGAGTATTGCTGGCCAAGTGGCAGCAGGCGCTAACTTGGTACTGTTCACGACGGGGAACGGCTCCATTACCAATTTTCCCTTTGTGCCCACGCTTAAAATCGTGACCACCCACGAACGCTTTCAGTTGCTTGAATCGGATATGGATTTCGACGCGGGGCAAGTGCTTGAAGGAGAGAGCCTGGAACTCGCCAGTGAACGCCTACGCCAACTACTTCTTGAGACAGCATCGGGGATCCGCTCGAAAGGAGAACATACAGGACAGTACCAAACTCAAATCTGGCGTAATGCCTTCTTCCCCAATGCGACTCAACTGATACCGACCGTTACGGAGTCAGAACAACGATTTAGCGGTGTACCACTGCTGGTTGCTGATCGGGACGATACTCTGGTGCGCACGCGTTCCAAAGGGGCTCCCATGTGCTCATTGGTGCTACCGACCAGCCTTTGCTCTGGGCAAGTCGCCGAACAGATCGCAGCCCATATCAACCAAGGCGGTCATCAACCAACTCGGGAGAAGGCTATCGCCTTACCCCACACAGAGGGGTGCGGCGTATCAGGCGGTCAGTCTGAAGAGATCTTTCGGGATACGATGATTGGCTACGCCACTCATCCGCTCGTCAAGCGTTGCGTCTTCCTTGAGCATGGCTGTGAGAAAACACACAACGACTACTTTCAGTCGGCGCTTAATGATCGTGGCATTGCTCCTGGCCAGTTTGACTGGGCGAGTATTCAGCTTGAAGGGGGCATTTCGGCTGTTAGCCAGCATGTTGAAAAGTCCATCTCTAAGCCGTCCCCATCGACTGAATGGCCGCAATTGCCTCTCCATGTTGGCCTAACGACCAGCCCCGGCATAGGCCATGACGCTTTACAACGGTTGGCGGATCTCACGCATCGGCTCCTCTCGAAAGGGGTGGGCGTGGTGCTGGCGGCGAACGACCCGTTGCTTAAAGAGGCGGCTTTTTGTGACAGGCTAGCTATCTATCATGCTCGGCCCACACTGGCTTATTCTCAGCAGTCGACCCATGCAGGGCTGCAGGTAATGGATTGCAGTACATCGGATTGGCTTGAAATAGCGACTGGCCTGGGAGCAACCGGCTGCCGTTGCTTGATCACAGTGCCCACTAACTACCCATATCAGCCTCACCGGTTCATTCCCACACTTCAACTTTCACCTACGGGGCAGGATAAACACTTCGATGGCTGTCTCGTGACGCCAGAGGAAGAGAGTGCTGAAGTTTTGACTGAACAAATCATCGACACACTGGCTGGTGACTACACTCCCCTGCGTCAGGCGGCGCCTAACGTGGGCTTCCAAATCTCTCGAGGGCGCTTCGGCGTCTCCCTGTAACCATGGTCATTTCACGTGGCCGATAATATCTATTGACGAGGACTTCAATGAAAGTTGCTAATATTCAAGGCAATGCCTGTCTTATTCTTGATCAACACTTAGCGTGTAATATCGCTGATGAAAGTAACGGCCAGTTTGGTCCCACTATGCCGGATCTGTTTACTCAGTGGGAGGCCTTCAGTCAGTGGGCTGCTTCGCATACCCCAAGCATTACGTTTGAGTGGAATGAATCCGAACTTGAGGCCGTCTCGCCCCGGCCTAGTCAGGTCTTTGCGATTGGCCTTAACTATGATGAGCACTCAAAAGAAACGGGCATTGGCATTAACCATGAGTTTCCGCCCGTTTTTCCCAAGTGGGCTAGCAGTATTGCTAACCCTAATGGCACAGTATCTGTACCGGAAGATAGCCATATAGATTGGGAAGTGGAGCTCGTGGCAATTATCGGCCAGCGAGCATCCAACGTGACTCGAGAGAACGCAATGGAGTATGTGGCTGGCTTTGCCGTAGGTCAGGACTTCTCAGACAGACAACTTCAATTTATCGGTGACGCTCCGCAGTTTGGTCTCGCCAAGTCGTGCGCTGGATTTGCCCCCGTGGGGCCATACATTGTAACGCCCAATGAGCTGGCCAATATGGGCGAGGCTGCCATTACCTGCGAGGTAGATGGCGTTGTGAAGCAAGCTGGCACACTCAATCAAATGATCTTTCCAGTGGCGGATATTCTCGCCATTTTAAGTAAGATCGTCACCCTTAACCCCGGCGACCTAGTGTTTACTGGAACGCCTTCCGGTGTGGGGTACGCACGCAAGCCGCAAGAATTTCTGCAACCGGGCAGCTGCATTGTTAGTACGATCGAAGGAATTGGTAGTATCCAGCAGCAAGTGGTGAGCCGTTAGACTCACTGTATTATCTAAATGATGGAACCATGAAGGACAATTCATTTCCAACAATGCAATAAAAAGACTTTAAGTCTGAATAACTAACGGTTACGGCCTATAAGCTAGATCAATAAACTTTATAGGCCGTTACGACTTGTCGAAGTAACGTCGTCCTATTCTCTTTAGCAACTGGGTTTAGAGTCAGATGCGACTTTCGCTTGTTTTATTCCCCAGTCGCTCCCCATAGGCTGAAGAAGCCAACCCACCACGACTCTGCCTCGGCTTTTTCATCATAACCCCCAACGCCACATTTTAATCACCACCTTGGCGTGATACAAACTGGTAAACAAGGTCCTGTTTACGTTATGACAGCATAGGGAAAGCTCGCAGAATAGAGGTCTCGACACCACTTAACTGCCAGCCTGGCATGGCTAATGCTCATGAATGACGAGCTACAACCTATCTTCCGTGCGCTTGTGTAGGACCCTGATGTTGAACGGCTATTCATTGATGGTTCCCACGTCAAGGTGCACTAAGACAGCACAGGGGCTGCTACAGAAAAGGCGGCAAGTCATTGCCAAGCCTCGCCAAAATTCACCTTGCCGTTGTCGCTTATACGCTCCCAACGCTTTCAGGATAACGGGGCGTGAAGTACATCACAGTGCGAAGGTCTCTGCGTTGATAAACGACTCCATCTCCGAGAACGGCCTCTCCCAAACCATCGCATTCAAATGTTCTTCTGACAATCCGAGGGCATACCAAGCTGCTGCCAGATGAGCCGATTACCGAACCTATTCGAATCAATTTATGAGCCGATTACGGGTTATATTCGGCTCATAGGCTAACAGCCGCTAAAATCAGACCACAAAGGGAATTGCACTATAGCGCTAAGCGCTGGAATTAAAGCTCTTTTCGAACGATCTCCGTCCCGGCACTCAAGGCACTGAGCTTGCCTCTGGCCACCGAGCGAGACAGCGGCGCCATGCCACAGTTGGTGCACGGGTAAAGCTTATCGGCATCAACGAATTGAAGTGCCTTTCTAAGTGTTGCGGCGACCTCTTCCGGCGTCTCGATGGTGTTGGTGGCGACGTCGATGGCACCCAGCATCACCTTCTTGCCGCGCAGAAGTTCGACCAGCTCGATGGGCACGTGGGAGTTCTGGCACTCCAACGAAACAATATCGATGTTGGATTTTTGCAGCCGGGGGAAGACTTCTTCATATTGCCTCCACTCCGATCCCAGCGTTTTTTTCCAATCCGTATTGGCTTTAATGCCGTAGCCATAACAGATATGGACAGCCGTTTCGCATTTGAGCCCTTCAATGGCTCTTTCCAAGGCGGCGATTCCCCAATCATTCACCTCGTCGAAGAATACGTTGAACGCAGGTTCGTCGAACTGAATGATATCGACTCCCGCCGCCTCTAGCTCCTTGGCTTCCTGATTGAGCGCTTTAGCGAATTCCCACGCCAGCTTCTCACGACTTTTATAGTGATCGTCATACAGCGTGTCGATCATGGTCATCGGACCCGGTAGCGCCCACTTGATGGGCTTGTCGGTCTGGCGGCGCAGGAACTTGGCGTCCTCGACGAAGACCGGCTTATGGCGGTTGACCGCATCCACGACCGTCGGCACGCTCGCATCGTAGCGGTTACGAATTCTCACGGTTTTGCGCTTTTCAAAATCGACGCCGCTAAGATGCTCGATAAAGGTTGTCACGAAATGTTGACGCGTTTGCTCGCCGTCGCTGACGATATCGATACCGGCCTGCTGCTGTTCCTGCAGCGACACGCGCAGCGCATCTTGTTTACCTTCAATCAACGCCTCGTCTTCAAGTTTCCAGGGCGACCAAAGGGTTTCGGGCTCGGCAAGCCAGGAAGGTTTGGGCAGGCTGCCCGCCGTCGAGGTGGGTAAGCGTTTACTCATGAGTCATCATCCCGTGCATTTGATTAGTTAAAGCGAGCCGTTGGAAGACCACTGCTCAAGCATCGCCTGATAGGGTTTGATGAAATGCTCTTCAGCAAATTTCCCCTGCTCGGCGGCCAACTGGCTACGTTCTTCTCGGTCGTAGACGATTTGGGTCAGCGAATGATCCGGGTTCTTCAGATCGGGCTGATAGACATTGCCCGCTGCCGCATTGGCGTTGTAGATCTCGGGCCGGTAAATCTTCTGAAAAGACTCCATGGTGCTGATGGTGCCGGCAAGCTCAAGATTGGTGTAATCGTTGAGCAGATCCCCGGAAAAATAAAACGCCAGCGGGGCAGCACTGTTGGCAGGCATAAAGTAGCGAACCTCAAGCCCCATCTTCTTGAAGTACTGCTCGGTCAGCGACGACTCGTTCGGCTGATACTCAACGCCCAATACGGGATGCCGATTATCGGTGCGGTGATAAACCTTGTTATCGGAAACGCTCAAGCAGATGACCGGGGGCTTGTCAAAATGCTCTTGGTAAACCGAGGAGTTCACGAAGCTCTTGAACAGGTTGCCGTGCAGCACGCCAAAATCGTCCGGGATGCTGAAGCTCGACTGGTGCTTATTGTGCTCGGTTAGCCGCACGCTGAAATCGTAATCGCGCACGTAGGAGGAAAAGTTGTTACCCACGATGCCTTCAATACGCCGACCCGTTTGCGTATCCACAAAGCGGGGTTTGAGTATCTCGATGATTTGAAACGGCTGGCCCTGGCCGTCAGCACCCACCGCCATATTCACGGAGACGATATCGAGCTCGACGCTGTAACGACGCCCTTCCGGGTTGTCCCAATGCACCAGCGCATTGAAGCGGTTATTGATCATGTCCAGCGTATTACGCAGGTTTTCTCGCCGCCTCTCGCCCCGGGCTAGATTGGCGAAGTTGGTGGTAATACGCGTATTGTCCGACGGACGATAATTCTCATCGAAGCCGATACGCTGGATAGTAAATGCGACGTCGTTATTCATCATCTCGCCTCCAATAGTAAAAATCGAACCGGTTCTTCGCTTCTGCGGAACGGCCCAATATTTAAAAACCGGGCGGCTTTACAGCTTTTAAGCCTGACAGCCTTATTCATGAGAAGCTGGCAGGCTCTATAACGAAGAGTACTGGGGATTTTATACAGGAGCACAAAGATGAATAAAAATGGTCTTATTTCATGGGAAGTTTAGAAAAATTCATAATAGGATGGAAACATAG
>NZ_JBQSWC010000014.1:0-94406 GCF_052376775.1 Halomonas sp. AOP43-A1-21
CTAGTTTAAATTCGATAGTTAATGCAATAAATGCATCGAGCCAAGACAACCTTGATAAAATTTACGAAGGGCTGATTGCTTTACTTGGTGAATCTAATGCAAGTAATAATCTAATGAGCATCGTTGGGCGTTGGAAGGAACCGTTAGCGGCTAAGATTTTAGGTGATATGGTAGTTATATCTACGATAGACCAATATAAAATTGACGGATTTATTCTTTTTTTTGGCTTGGATACCGAATCCCTTATATCGGCCTCTTATGACTTTGGGTTAGGGATTCAAGCAATAAAAGTTTTTGAAACAAAGCAATCATCACCTGAGTATTTAGTAAGCGTAAAATACATGACCCAAAGTGGTACTGGATTATATGGTGAGTCAGTCAGAATTTACGCATTAGGTAACCAGATAGTCACTGAAGCACTTGACAAACCATACTATGAATACATAGATGGTTCGTGGGGGGCTTATAAGTCAGATGTCAAATTCGAACAAAACAATAAAATAATAATGGATGGTGTTTTTCCAAAATTGACCACTATAGGGCGAGTTACGTATACAAAAACAGATAATCAAGAAATGCAGGTTGAACTACCAAAAGAAGAATATACGTGGGATTCTAATAGATCGATATTTAAGCAAGTATCTGGAAGGCAAGCAGCAGACCGAAAAACGATGTCAGGGATGTATGCCGACTATGCTGAGCCGAATGGTGATTGGTTTGAGGTGCCTCGTGATTCCAATGAAACCGATTTTAGCCCGGAGCAATGGTAGGTGAATTGAGATTTAACAAAGCTCTGCTGTCGGACCAATTTTCCGTTGTGCTCCAAATTAGCCGCAGAGCGCAATGTTAGGCAGCGTCCATAACGGAGATGATTATGAGTGAAACTGCCTCAACAATAATTAAACTTCTTTCAGCATTAACTTCACCGAAAGCGGCAGTGAAGTACCTTTCAGTTTCTGTGTCCATTGTCATATCTTGGAAATACTTTAGTGAGCTTGCGAAGTCCTTAGGAACGCCAGAGGAAAATATCTCTATCGTAGTCTTACTTGCAGGCGTAGGTTTAGGATCAATAGTCGGGCAAATCATTATCTGGTTAGGTGAGATGGTCTGGAGCTTTGTGTCAGGAAAGCTGGAGGCTAGAAAACATACTCAGAAAGAAATTAAGCATAAAGCTGAAAGCGACCTAAAAACGGCCAATGATAACGAGGCGCTTTTGCGAAAATATACAGAGTCATTTGAACATTTGGGTTGGGAATCAAAAGAAAAACTGCGCGAATTGACTCTACGGGACATCACGCTAGATTTTTCAAATTTGGCTTTTAAAGCATTACTCGAAAATAAATACGTCAAACTGATTTCACAAATATCAAATAGGAATTATCTAGTTGCTCTTAATCCAGTTATTGTTGAGGTAACGAAGGCCACCTGGGAGCAAGAGATTAAAGCGAACGTAGATGACTATTTCCTTGAAATGACGTCAGAAAAGAGCAAAGTTTTGGAACTCATGGAATTCAGGAAAGCAGATGATGATTCGCTAATAGATTTCGACATTAGCTCTACGATCTTTCCGTATTATTCTTGCATCAGGAGAGAGGCTAAAGATGAGAACGGGTTCTGGTTGTGCTTCCGTTCATATTATCTCGATGAGTTCTCAAACAGAACGGGAAAGGAGTACCAAGAAGAAACTTGGATCGACAAGGGTAGAATTTTGCCCTCAGCAGAAAGCGAGGCTGAGAGTGCCTAACAAAGCCAGTCAGAGGAACCAAAAAACTGTCGCTTGCTGTGGTCTTTCGGCACCTGCTGGCGGCGTTATATCAGCATTCCCTCAATGGCCGCTCTTGGCCGAAACCAGCCATTTAAAACTTATGCTTATTCACCCCGTTTCCCCTCCAAAAGCCTGTACCTACGCTTTCTTATGGCAGTAGCTGAAAACTGTTCTGTCCCATGTTGTACCCGCCGCTAGCATCCTGTATTTCTCTAACACCTTGGCGCAATCAGCCCATAACCCCTATGTTGTTGTAAAGACAAAGGGAACGCACATGCTCAATAATCTCGCCAAAAAGCTTGGACTTCGAACAGATCCGACCATTTTTTTCACTTCCGCAGGCATCATGGTGCTGTTCCTGGTGGCGCTGTTAATTGCACCGGACGCGATAGGTAACGCCTTTGGTGCGGGGCGAGAGTGGGTGGTTACTAACCTTGGCTGGTTCTTTATTTTAGGGGTGACCAGTTGGGTGGCGTTTTTGCTGTGGGTAGCGATCAGCCGTTACGGGGCGATTCGCCTGGGCGGCAATGATGCCAAGCCGGCTTATAGCAATATCTCCTGGTTCACTATGCTGTTTGCGGGCGGTATCGGCACCGTGCTGATGTTCTGGGGGGTTGCCGAGCCTATTTCCCACTTCTCTACGCCTCCTAGGCCGGGTGTCGAGCCTTTTTCGGTGGAAGCCGCCGACGATGCCATGAGCTTTTCGATCTATCACCTGGGGCTGCATACCTGGGCGATTTTCGCCATGCCGGGGCTGGCGTTTGCGTACTTTATCTATCGTTACAACTTACCGATGCGTTTTAGCTCGGTATTCTATCCGCTGCTGGGCGAGCGCATTCACGGGCCTATCGGTAAAACTCTGGATATCTTTGCCATTCTGGGTACGTTGTTTGGTGTGGCAGTCTCCCTTGGCTTGGGCACGCAGCAGATTAATGCGGGGCTAACAGAGCTGTTGGGTGTGCCGGATTCGGTGTTTATCAAAGTGACCATTATCGCTGTGCTGACAGCCGTTGCCGTTGGATCGATCGTGGCGGGGCTGGATTCCGGCGTCAAGCTGCTTTCCAATATCAATATCGGCATGGCCGTTGGCCTGCTGATGTTTGTGCTGTTTACCGGCTCGACCGTTTTTCTGCTGCGTGCCGTGGTCGAAACCTTTGGCCTCTACATTACCAACCTGCTGCCGATGGCGTTCTGGAATGACACGCTGGCGCGCTATACCAATACTGATGGCAGCGGTTGGGGATGGCAGGGCAGTTGGACGGTGTTCTATTGGGCCTGGACCGTCACGTGGTCGCCTTTCATCGGCATCTTTGTGGCGCGAATCTCCCGCGGGCGCACCATTCGAGAGTTTGTGCTCGGTGTACTGTTCGCGCCGTCTATCTTTACGCTGGTGTGGTTTGCAATCTTTGGCTGGTCGGCCATGGAGATTGATGGGATTGGGGCTGCCGCACGGGAAGCAATGGGGGATCAGGCCGGGGTTTTGTCCACCGCCGTGGCGGAAAGCATCCCGCTTGCCATGTTCGCGTTTTTTGATAACTTCCCGGCGGCTACGTTAATCCAGGGGTTGGCGGTAGTGGTCGTGGCGATCTTCTTTGCCACCTCATCGGATTCTGCGTCGTTGGTGGTCGATATGCTGTGTACCGGCAGCGCAGACCCTGGCCCATGGCAACAGCGTGTCTTCTGGGGTGTCTCAGAAGGCATGCTGGCGGCCATGCTGATTGTGCTGGCGGGCGATGCGGGGCTTACCGCCTTGCAGGAGGTGATCACCGTTGTTGGCCTGCCGATGTTTATTCTGGTGTTTATAATGATGTTCTCACTGTTGCGCGGCCTGTCTCATGAGGATCTCAGCGAAGTGAGAGTAGGTGCCCCACCCAAACCCGAGAAGCTGAACGAATAGTTGGGTAAGCGAAAAGGCCACTAACCAAAAAGCCCGCTGAGAAAAAATCAGCGGGCTTTTTTGGTGGGCGTAGGAATTCGAGTCTTCCCATCCGCCGCGTGTCATTTACCGAGTAGAAGTGGCGGCCATGGCGTATAGCCACTATTCAGGCTGGGACAGGATCGCCTCCAGCAGGCCTGGGAATCGGCTATCCACATCATCTTTACGCAACGAGTTCATATGGGTCGTGCCCACGGTCTGGGTGTTTACCAACCCGACATCGCGCAATATCCGGAAATGATGCGACATGGTGGATTTCGGGCGGCCACCGTCCAGCTCGCCGCAGCTTGCCTCACCTAATGTGGCAAGGCGCCGTACAATCTTCAGACGAACAGGATCACTCAAGGCGTAAAGCAAACGCTCAAGAACGAACTCGCTAACGGGGGGATGTTTGAAAGGGCGCATGGATAAATCATACACGAATTTGCCCTTTGCCCATAGTTCGAATATTATCGAACTTAAGTAATAACCCCTTTGGAGAAACCTTAATGTCTGCGCTGTTCCAACCCTTCACACTTAAAGACGTCACCCTGCGTAACCGTATCGCGATTCCTCCCATGTGCATGTACTCAGCGGAAGATGGCCTGATTAACGCCTGGCACCGCGTGCATTATGCTTCCCTGGCTCGCGGTGGAGCGGGGCTGGTGGTGGTCGAGGCAACTGCCGTGTCGCCGGAAGGCCGTATCACTCCCGGCTGCGCCGGTATCTGGAATGATGACCTTGCCCAGGCCTTTGTGCCGGTAGTGCAGTCGATCAAGGCGGCGGGTTCCGTGCCGGGTATCCAGATTGCCCACGCCGGGCGCAAGGCCAGCGCAAACCGCCCGTGGGAAGGCGATGACCATATTAGCGAAGATGATCCGCGTAGCTGGCAGACCATCGCCCCGTCAGCGGTTGCCTTTGGCGCCCACCTCGATAAACAGCCGAAGGCCATGACGCTTGAAGACATTGCCCGGGTGCGCGAGGACTTCGTGGCGGCCGCTCGTCGTGCGCGCGATGCCGGCTTCGAGTGGCTGGAGCTGCATTTCGCCCATGGCTATCTGGCCCAGACGTTCTTATCTGATCACTCCAACCAGCGTGATGACGCCTACGGCGGCAGCTTCGACAACCGTAGTCGCTTCCTGTTGGAGACCCTGGCCGCGGTTCGCGAAGTATGGCCGGAGCACCTGCCGCTGACCGCGCGTCTGGGGGTTATCGAATACGACGGGCGCGACGAGCAGACCCTGGGCGAGGCTATCGAGCTGACGCGTCGCTTCAAAGATGGTGGGCTGGATCTGCTTAGCGTGAGTATTGGCTTCACCATTCCTGATGCCAACATCCCTTGGGGCGCGGGCTTTATGGGCGATGTTGCCCAGCGGGTAGGGCGCGAGGCGGGAATCCCCGTGGCCTCCGCATGGGGCTTCGGTACGCCGAGTGTTGCTGAAGAAGCCATCAAGAGTGGCCAGTTGGACTTGGCGATGATTGGCCGGTCGCATCTGGTTAATCCTAACTGGCCCTACCTCGCTGCCCAGGAGCTGGGGGTAGAACGTGCTTCCTGGACCTTGCCAGCCCCCTATGCTCATTGGCTAGAACGCTACAAGTGATGCGTTGAGTCGCTGCTTCTTCGGAACCCGGCGATTTAGTACTCATCGAAGCACCGCTTCTACGAAGAAAAGCAAAAAGCCCGCTGATTTTTTTCAGCGGGCTTTTCTTTTGTAGGCGGGGAAGGTTGGAGTCTCTCCCCGCCTTATAAACCTGATTGTTGTCGATTGCTTAGAACGGCAGGCCGCCGCTGAAACCGATACCCAGTACGGCAATGACGACAACAACAACGACAATAACGGTAGTAGAAGGCATTTTACATTCCTTGTAAGTGGCTTGGATGATCTCTCAGCTTAGCGCATCGGGTTCGTTTTCGCACGATAGCAAAGTGATATCGTTCAAGCGCCGTGAAATGCAGGGGGGATACCTTAAAAAGAAAGCGCCCGGCAGAGGCTGCCGGGCGCGATCGCTTAACGAATAAAATTGCTTTGCTAAGCGGTTACTTACCGCAGCTGCAGTTATGGCCACAGCCTGTTGAGCCATCCGTATGGCCAATGGCGCAGGACTCGGAACAGAATTTTTGACCATTTTTCTCTATGGCTTGGCTATCCACTGCGCAATCGCACTTGGGGCAAGCACACTGTTGCTGAGACATATTGCACCTCCTATGTTGGTACTCATCAGCATAGACCCGACCCCCAGTGTTATGTAATTGCGTTGTCGGCTTAGCTATAGCTTTAGCTTGGCGTAGCGTTCGGCCATGAAGTCCAGCAGCACGCGAACAGAGGGAAGTAGCTCCCGGCGGGCCAGATAAACTGCGTGAATCACTTCCTGGCGAAGTTCCCATTCCGGTAACACGAGCACCAGCTGGCCGGATTCAATGGCGCCGGGGAGCACCAGCTTGGGCAGCTGCACAATGCCCACGCCTGCCAGCGTGGCATGGTATAGGGCGGTCATATCGGTGGTGATTAAACGCGGCGAATGCTCGATCACCTCAATTTGCTCATCGCGCTGCAATCGCCAGGAGTGTTGCTCGATGGGCCTTGCCCGGCTAATGCTTGGGAAGCGGGTAAGGTCGCCAGGCGCTTGCGGGGTGCCATATTGGCTAAGCAGTTTGGGGCTCGCCACCAGGCACTGGCTGCTATCAGATAATACTTTGTGAAATAGATCGCTATCTTCAAACGGCAAAGGGCGGGCACGAATGGCAATATCGACCCCTTCGGTCAGCGGGTCGACATGGCGATTGGCCGCTTCTAGATGAATATGTACCTGGGGGTAGAGCACCATGAACTCCGCCAGCATGGCACTAACATGGAAGTGGAGTAACCCTGTGGGGCAACTTAGCCGAATGGTACCGCAGGGGCCTGTCTGGCTCTCTTCAATCACCTGCTGGGCGGCCTCGACCTCTTTCAGCATGGCTTTACAGTGCAGGTAATAGCGCTGGCCGATATCGGTCATGCGTAAATGTCGCGTCGAGCGGTGCAGTAATAACACGCCTAGCTGTTTTTCGAGCTCTCCAACGTGCCGGCTAAGGTTTGACTTGGCAATACCCAGGGCGCGACCCGCCGGTGCAAAGCCTTCGTGGTCCACCACTTGTACAAAGTAATAAAGGTCATTGAGATTGGGAATTGTCATTATCGTTCTCAAAATGAAACGGTGTGTCGTGATTTTCCCATCTAATCATCGGGCTGGCGACCGCTTACACTCAGTTTCGTAAGTCGCAAGGCCAACCGGAGCTGCCAATGCTGATGGCTCCATTAACTGAGTATCAGGAGTGGATCATGTCAAAACCTTACGTTCGTCTCGATAAAGATAACGCTGCCGTACTGTTAGTTGATCATCAAGCAGGCCTGCTTTCACTGGTTCGTGATATTGAACCTGACCGCTTTAAAAATAACGTGCTGGCCCTGGCCGATATGGCCAAATATTTCAACCTGCCGACTATTCTCACTACCAGTTTTGAAAATGGCCCCAACGGCCCGTTAATGCCCGAGTTAAAAGAACTCTTCCCGGACGCGCCTTATATCGCCCGCCCTGGCCAAATTAACGCCTGGGATAATGAAGATTTCGTGAAAGCCGTAAAAGCGACCGGTAAGAAGCAGCTGATTATTGCCGGTGTCGTGACGGAAGTATGTGTTGCCTTCCCAGCCCTTTCCGCCCTGGAAGAAGAGTTTGACGTGTTTGTGATCACCGATGCCTCGGGCACTTTCAATGCCATGACGCGTGATGCCGCCTGGGATCGTATGTCCAACGCCGGTGCGCAAATGATGAACTGGTTTGGCGCTGCGTGTGAGCTGCACCGCGACTGGCGCAACGATGTTGAAGGCCTGGGCACCTTGTTCGCCAACCATATTCCCGATTATCGCAACCTGATGAACAGCTACAGCACGCTGACGAGCAAGTAATCACGGAGAGCCACTGGCGGCGCGTGTTTCCGGTGGCTTGTTTTCCGTTGGGGCAGCACGGTGCGTTTATCTGCACCGATAACGGGAGCTTCATAATGTCACAAGAGCCTGTTTCAACAACTGTTTCAAGTACGGGTTCAAGTACGGGTTCCAGCCCAATCCAAGCTGCGAACAGCGTTACGCTGAAAATTTGTCATCGCGTCAAGCCCAGCGCGCGAAGCGAATATGAAGCCTGGCTACGAAGAATCATCCAGGCGGCTAGCCAGTACCCTGGCCACCAAGGGGTACATATTTTAAGGCCCACCGAAGGCCAGCACGATTTCGAGATTGCCTTGCGCTTTGCGTCTTCCGAAGAGGCTGCACGCTGGCTTGAATCGAAAGAGCGTCAGGCATTGGTGCGCGATATCCTGCCGGCGTTTCGTCAGGAAGAGGAAATCGAGATCAGTAGCGGGATCGATTACTGGTTTCATACCGCTGGGGCGGCCCCAAGCAAGCAGCCGGTTCGCTGGAAGCAGTGGGTGGTAACGACCGCGGTGATCTGGCCGCTGACCATGTTAGTGCCGTTTTTATGGGCGCCTATCTTTGAAGCGTTTCCACTATTGAGTACGTGGGGAATCCGGCACGGATTTGTGGCCGCCACGATTGTAGGGCTGGTGGTGTATGTCGTCATGCCACGCGTTGTGCGACTGGTAGCGCCATGGATGTTTCGCTGAGCCTGGCGTAAGAAACAAGTAATAAGCAATCACTAAAAAGCCGGGCCGCCTTGCCCACGCTATCATTGAGGAGTGCAGCACATGAGTTGGATGCCGACGATTGAACCCCAATGCCCATCAGCGGGTAACCTTAAGGATATCGAAACGCTGATTATCCCTCGCGCGCGTGATCTGGGCGGCTTTGAAGTGCGCCGTGCGCTGCCTGCACCCAAGCGGCAGATGGTGGGTCCGTTCATCTTCTTCGATCAGATGGGACCAGCTGAGTTCTTGACCGAAGGCGGGATCGATGTTCGCCCCCATCCGCATATTGGACTGGCCACCGTTACGTATCTTTATAAGGGGGAATTTCAGCACCGCGATAGCCTGGGCACCAACCAAATGATCTACCCAGGAGAGGTCAACTGGATGGTGGCTGGCAATGGCGTTACCCATTCAGAGCGCACGAGCCCCGTCACGCGTCAGCAGTCACCGCATTCACTGTTTGGTATTCAAACCTGGGTGGCGCTACCTGAAGAGCATGAAGACAAGCCTGCCACCTTTGAGCATCAAGGCCAGGAAGCCCTGCCGCTATTGCAAGGCGAAGGTAAAGAGGTGCGTTTGATTCTGGGCACGGCCTGGGGCGAAAAGGCCCCCGTACAGACCTTCTCGGAAATGTTTTACGCCGATGCCACCCTGATGCCGGGCGCTAAATTACCGCTTCCTGATGACCATGAAGACCGCGGGATTTACATTACCTCGGGCAGCGTGATCATTGCAGGTGAAGTCTTCGAGGAAGGCCGGATGATGGTGTTCCGCCCAGGCGACCCGATTACCGTCACGGCAGGCGAGCGCGGCGCGCGGTTGGTACTGCTGGGTGGCGAAACGCTCAACGGCCCACGCTATGTGTCCTGGAACTTCGTCGCTTCTTCCAAAGAGAAGCTTGAAGCCGCCAAGGAGGCTTGGATTGAAGGCGATTTTGAACATGGCCGCTTCCAGCTTCCGCCTGATGACAATGCCGAGTTTATTCCTTTTCCAGGCCAGCCGGGCAATTAAGCGGCTGGTTGGCCCCGTTGTATTTCAAGCGGTTCAAGGCACTGCCCAACTGGCTAAAATACTCTTGAAAAGCTGTATTGATAGTCTTGCGGGCGCTGCCTTGTGGATAAAGGCCAAGCTCGGCCTCTGGCGTGGCTTTGGTGCCCTTGACCAGAAAGTGATTCTTGATTGGGGCATCCTGCACAAAGGCTTCAAACGCTCGGGCGCATAGCTCTTCGGGTTTGCTGTAATACACTTGCCCCAGTTTGCGATCCATCGCAGCCGAGTGTTGGAAAAGCTCGCTGGGCTGTTTGCCGCCGGGCTGTAGCAGAATGGCCGTAAAGCAGTCCATCAGGCGTTGGTTAAGAGGGTGGGGAATAGGAGGGGCATCAGCCAGCCAGGCGGTCGAGGCAAACATATCGCGAGATAGGCCCTTGAAACACTTCTGCGCAATGTAGTGATCAAAGGCGTGGAACCACTCGTGCGCGATGCTCCCTGGGCCTGCATTTTTCGCTAGCGCAAAGCTGCGCTGGCCAGGGGCATAGTGGGCCGCGACCCCTGGCCGACCGCCGCTGCCATATTGCAGCGCGAGCGAGCCGCGTAACGACACCAACGTCTCTGGCCCCTGTAGAATCAACATCAAATCGCACAATGCATCATGAAACAGCGTTGCTGCGCGGTCGCGCTCATTAGGCGTTACCCAGCGGCCAATCTCGATGGAGCGAAAATCAAACTGGCGCCGAATAAGCGCAAAGTTGCTGGGCTCATGCTGACGATGGGCTGGCCCGTTGCGATAAAACGTTCGTGCATCGATGTTCACGGCACGCTCACTTAATAGCTATCAATCAAAGCGGCCATGATAGCGCAGATCGAGCGTTTTTTTGCTTTTGGGAGAAGGGCGGCAGATGGCTACGCACAAAAAAAGCGCCCTCAGCTGAGGACGCTTTTTTGTTACCTTGCTCTTCCCTGATGTTGCGTTGCTCTTCCTGAGCCGTCATTCCCTTGTGTGCGGTTTCCTTGCCGCGAACACTACAAACAATAGAGAATAGTTAAACAATGTACAAGTAAAAATTGTAACATTGTTGTACGAAAGCGTTGCGATACTGCGTCAAAGCGAAAATAGGGCGTATCATTTGCAAAATATGATCCTTATCTGTGGGGGGGATTTTTTGTTTGGCCTCACAGCGCTCTATGATACCAAAGCATAGGGTGCTGGGCGGTGCGAGGGGCAGTGCCGATCAAAGAAATGAGGCGTTTTTATAAACAGGCGGATACATCCGCAAGTCAAGAAAAGCCGTTACAAAAATTAATTTACGGATACCTAACTATATTGCAGATATTCATTATAGCTAGCATTCAAACGCTGGTTTGATTGCTAATTAGTTGATTGAACAACTTTTTAATGAGTCTTTTAATATACCTTGACTTTTGGTAATTATTTTTTAATATGTAACTGTATGACTAAGCATAATGTTAGTTTTACCTAGAAAAAAGTATTAAGTTGATTTTTCTAGTTAGTTGTAAGATCAAAAAGATATAAATTTTAGCTATCTTTTTTTATTTAAATAATTTTAGCAATGTTGGCTTAGCTAATGGGTTTTGTTTCGAAAAACAAACTAGTTAGAATGTGAATTATATTTTTGTAAAAAATTATTATTTTTAACTTTTCATAACCTGGGTTAGATAACTTAAACGCTTTAAGGTCCATTGTAAGCACATGACGCAAGGAAAGCGTATGACGGAAGAGCAGATAAGGATATTTGCGGTACACAGGGAAGCATGAACAGGATGTTCATGGAGCAGGATTAAGGACGAACTAATCACCCCCGGCCAAGCATGGCCGGGGGTTTTTTTTGCAGTTAAAAAATTGTAAACCGTACCCTATTATTTAAGGCGAAGGCAGTAGTAGCGGCATAATAAAATAAACAAACAGCGTAATAGCAATGGCGCTTACTATATTCATGGCAAAGCCTGCTGTGGCCATTTGCTTAATAGTAATACGCCCTGTTGAGAAAACAGCCGCGTTGGGTGGCGTTGAAATGGGCAGCATAAACGCACAGGTCGTCGCCAGCGCAACCGCCACCATTAAGCCTAATGGGTTGCCGGTAGTAATGGCCGCGGCCATGCCTGCGGTGATAGGTAGCGCCATATTGGCAGTCGCTGTATTCGAGATAATCTCGGTCAGGAACAGCATCAACAGCACCATAATCAACAGTAGCCAGAAGTAATTCACCCCATCCAGCAGTTGAAGCTGATTGCTGATCCAGCCGGTTAAGTCGCTTGCGACAAATGCCGCGGCCAGCGTCATGCCTCCACCCCAGAGAATGAACAGCCCCCAGGGCAAGCTTTTCATATCGTCCCACACCAGCAGGGCGCGCTTTTCGTTGTGAGCGGGAATTACAAACAGCGCAATGGCGGCAGTTACCGCGATCAATGTATCGTTAATGGGTAAATCAAAAAACGGTGCCAGCCAGCCGCGTAACGCCCAGGCAAGGGCGGTTACCACAAATACGCCTAAGACGCGTTTTTCTTCCTGGGTCATGGGGCCTAGAGACGCCAGTTCCTGAGCGACAAAATCAATCTCAAGCGGCGTATTAGGCACCTTGGCATACAGCCGGGTGAGATAGACATACAGCACCGCCAGTAGAATCAGGGTTAACGGCAGCGCAAATATCATCCACTGTAGAAAGCTGATTTCCACGCCTTCAAAAAACTGGGGAATCATAGCTACCACGATGGCATTGGGTACCGAGCCGATAATCGTTGCTAGCCCACCAATGGAGGCGGAGTAAGCAACGGTTAGCAGCAAAATACGCGCAAAACTATCGCGCTGATCACGATCAAATTGGTCGCGTTCGTCGAGCTCATTGGTAAGCGCGACCGCAATAGGCAGCATCATAAGTGCCGTAGCGGCGTTTGAGATCCACATGGATAAAAAGGCCGAGGCAATCAAAACCCCCAGTACAATGCTGCGCAGGCTGTTGCCAATACGATTGACAATGGCCAGCGCAATGCGCCGGTGTAGGTTCCAACGTTCAATGGCAATCGCCAAAATAAACCCGCCCATGTACATATAGATAACCGGGTTGGCATAGCCGACGACGGCTTCATCCAGCACCATCACGCCACTTAGGGGCAGTACTAGCATGGGTAAGAACGATGTAATGGGAATCGGGACGGGTTCGGTTACCCACCAGGTGCCCATCCAAACCGTTAAGGCGAGAACTGTCCGCGGCGCTGGATCAATCAGCGTGTCGGGCAGTATTAGCTGAATCAATATAAAAAGGAGTGGACCTGCTAGTAATGGTACCCAGTGGCGCCAATTCGATAATGACATTCCCATCCGCCTCTCCTGGCGCTACAGCATGAATTTATTAGCAATTTGCTAATCATAAGGAGAGAGCATGCTACCACTTTCGTTTATAAGCCGTTGGTCGTATGCTGTAGACTTTAGTATGAATTGGCGGCGCGCAGACCGCCTCGGTTTTTTAGCAAGCGTGGGGATAAAAAAGCGAAGCTAGCTGATTTAGCGGTAGCGATAATACGGTTTGGCAATTTAAACAGCGTACGGTGGTGGTGTTTTTGCCGGTGCCTTCCAAGCGGAAACGCTTAAAATAAGGTGTAGTAGGTGACTCTGAATTACCGCAGCGCCTGCACATAATATCTAAACCGTTGACTTTATGGCTCACCATAATAGTGTGCATATTGACGTCC
This sequence comes from Halomonas sp. AOP43-A1-21, assembly GCF_052376775.1. Lineage (NCBI taxonomy): Bacteria > Pseudomonadati > Pseudomonadota > Gammaproteobacteria > Oceanospirillales > Halomonadaceae > Halomonas > Halomonas sp. AOP43-A1-21. Next base: position 13,063 of record NZ_JBQSWC010000014.1, read on the forward strand.
TCCCCTGGGGATTATTGTCGTTGGGTAGGTAGTGACATCCATGTGGTGTACCAATAGTGGGTACGTTAAAAGTATAAGTAGTAAATTCTATCTGCGCTATTCATTAAAGATTAATTAGATAATTTGTCTTGTGCTCAGTTTGGCTTATCTGATGGCGCTTTTTTTTTAATTTATTATCCTGCATTAATGTGTTTGACACATTTAAGGTTCAAGGTAGGTAGTACCACAAGGAAGGTACTCAGGAAGAACAAGCAAGGATTGCTTGAGTTGCCCAAGGATGCACGAACAGGATGTTGGTGAGGAAATATTAAGGAGGACCTGATAAAGCCCCGGCCGGTGATTGGCCGGGGCTTTTTTTTATGCTAGAAGCACTGACGTTAAAACATTCTTATTCAATATAAAACGCTTATTTCTCGTCACTGCTTTCAGTCTTTACGTCCTCAGGTTTTGCATGACCCTGATGGCTAAGCGGGCTTGCTTGATCAAGACGCGGGTGGTTATCCAAAAACTCACGCTCAAGGTTAGGCAGTTTGTCCAGCGCCAACAGCGTATGGGTAAGCGCATGGATCGCCGCCAATACATCTTTCGTGTTGCCGGTTTCCGAGATGGTGTGCATGTTACGAATCGGGAAGCCGATAGAGGTGGCGGCGCTATCAATAGAGGCCAATACGCCCGCCATGCCGTCAGTACCCGTATCTACCCCCACCATATCGCGCTGAATGGGAATATCCTGCTCTTTGGCGGCACTGGCGATGATGCGATTCAACTGCTCGCTGGCAATGGAGCCTACTGACATCGTAAAGCCTTTGCCCATTTCCAGCGGCTGCATACGCTTATCGCCGATACCTGGGGCGGCTACGTAGTCGTGGTTCACGTCCACGCCAATCAGCGCATCCGGTTTTAGCTCACCGGCCATAACTCGGCTACCAAAACGGCCAATCTCTTCGTAGCTTGCAATGGCGAACATAACGCGCACCTTATCAGTGCCGCCTGCTTCGGCAATCAACCGCGCGACTTCAGCGGCCACAAAGCAGCCCAGGCCGTTATCCAGGTAGGCGCCGTAGAAGGTATCGGGGCTGAAACCGGGGCGAATAGGGCGATCAAAAATAATCGAGTCGCCCGGGCGCACGCCTAGATTAAGCACTTGCTGCTTTTTGTTCTCGCCGTGAATTTGCAGGTCCAGATAGATCTGCTCTTTCTTGATGCCCTTGTCGCCGGTGCGCGCCGCCGGATCGGAAAAGTGAATGGCGCCTAGCGCTTCAACGGTACCGCCTTCAATCGAACGGTAGCTGCCGGGTTTTTCAGGGTCTTCACTGAAAAGCTTCACTTCATGGCCAATCAGTACGGAAGGCAAAAACGAATCGGTGTTGATCCAGATTTTGCCGTCTTCGCCAATTGAGCGTACCTGCATGCGTATCTTGTCTGCATGGCCGATAATCATGACCTTGAACATATCATCGCGGTCAGGGTGGGTATCCAGTACCACGCCTGCATTGCCCTTAAACTGGTGAAGGTGCCAGCTGTCAGGAGCAAACGTCTCGAAGTAAGGCTTTAAGACGCCGTAGGTCATTGCCCCTTCCAGGCCAACCGGGCTAGGGGCGGCCAGAATGTCGCGCATCAGCTTGAACTGTGCTTCCGGCATGGACTGCGTCCAGGGTTTTGCAGTATCGCTCATTTAAACTCTCCAAATGGTCATCTGTGTGTCTAGTCTGCCAGATTAATAAGGTTGTTCCACTATTAGACGATGTGGACCTGGCTATGCACACGTAATATGCAGGCTAATCATTTAGAAACAACGGCCAGCACCGTAATAAACAATACGTAATAAACAACAGGATCAGGAGAGAGCATGGTCACGGCATCGCTACGCGTTCAGCGCTATAAGGTATTGCTGGCGGGCGTTTTCAGTCAGCTTTTGTGTGTAGGGATCGCCCGCTTTGCCTATACGCCGTTACTGCCGGTCATGCAGCAGCACACCTGGATGGGCGATGCCGATGGTGGCTGGCTGGCGGCGCTTAACTACGCGGGCTATATGCTGGGTGCGGTGCTGGCGGCCTCTATCCGCAATATCTATCTCAAAGACACCCTGTATCGTATTGGTCTGGTGCTCGCGGTGCTGACGACGGTGGGCATGGCGCTGACGGATCACTTCTGGCTATGGGCGGGGCTGCGCTTTTTCGCGGGCCTTTCAAGCAGTGCCGCCATGCTCCTGGCGTCTGGGTTAATCCTTCACTGGCTGATGCATCACCAGCAGCGCGGCGAGCTGGGCATACATTTTGCCGGGCTAGGGTTGGGCATTGTGCTGGCTGCCGTAGCGGTAGAACTGATGCTTGCGCTCTCGCTTGACTGGCAGGCCCAGTGGTGGATTTTTGGCTTGTTGGGTGCTGTGCTGCTAGTGCCCGCCTGGCGCTGGCTGCCGCGCCCGGTCAAACCGGTTGCTGGTGCTCGTCAGGCTGAATTGCCTACCGCCATGCCGCCTTCACGTACCTTTATGCGCTTAATGTTGCCCGCTTATTTCTGCGCCGGATACGGCTATGTAATTAACGCCACGTTTATCGTCACCATTGTTGAGCGCGAACCGCTGCTTTCAGGAGCCGGTAACTGGACCTTTGCGGTGGTCGGTTTGGCGGCCGCTCCCGCCGTTATGCTGTGGGATTTGGTGGCGCGGCGGATAGGTTATTTAGGCGCATTGATTGTGGCCATGTCGATACAGGCGGTGGGGATCGTTTTGCCTGCCATTTCTTCAAGCTTGGCCGTTGTGCTGCTCAGCGCGGTGCTTTATGGCGGCACGTTTTTAGGTTGTGTGAGTTTAGTCCTGACCATGGCGGGAAGGCTTTACCCGTCAAGTCCGGCGCGTTTAATGGGCCAGATGACCTTGGCGTATGGGGCTGCGCAAATTTTTGCGCCTGCCTTAACCGGCGTACTGGCCGAGGCTTCGGGCCACTATACTGTGGGCCTTTGGCTGGCCGGGGGCTTTGTTGCTATGGGCGTGGTGCTATTGGCATGGTTACGGCGCGTAGATCAAACCGCGCAGCGTCTGGATGCCGAGGCAAAAGCGCTATCCGTGACGCGCTAACGGGGCAAGGCAAAGAAGCCGGGCAAACATTTTCAAAACTGTTAACAAGAGTTTTGTGCTTTTTAACCAAAATCCTCTAGGATAAGCGCTTTTTTTCACACCAGAAGGATCGTCATGGCGTCTTCCGAGCAACCTCGCGTCCAGTGGCTGGGCCGCTGGGGATTTATGCTAGCGGCAACGGGCTCTGCCGTTGGGCTAGGCAATATCTGGAAATTTCCGTATATCACCGGCGAGTATGGCGGCGGCGCGTTTGTACTGGTGTATCTGGCGTGCATTTTTGCCGTGGGCGTACCGGTAATGATGAGCGAGATTGCCTTTGGGCGGCGCGGACGCGGTAGTCCCATTGATGCGATTCGTCGGGTGGTGAATGAGTCCGGGCGTTCATCGGCATGGTCGCTGCTTGGCTGGATGGCCATGCTGTGCGGCTTTTTGATTCTATCGTTTTACGTGGTGGTGGCGGGCTGGTCGTTTTCCTACCTGTGGAAGATGCTAACCGGTGGCCTGGCGGGTACCAGCGTTGACGATATGGCCACCGTGTTTGGGGCCAACAACGACGATCCGCGCAATCTGGGCTTTTGGAGCACCCTGGTCACGCTGATCACCATGGTGATTGTAGGTAAAGGCGTTCAGGAAGGAATCGAGAAAAACGTCGGCTGGATGATGCCGGGCCTGGTTATCATGCTACTGCTATTGATTGTGTTTGGCATATTTTCCGGTGGCTTTGGCGATGCTGTCAGCTTCTTGTTCTCCTTTAAAGCCGGTAGCCTTTCAAGCGAGGGCATGTTGGCCGCCCTTGGCCATGCGTTCTTTACCCTGTCGCTTGCCTCCGGCGCTATTCTTACCTACGGAAGCTACCTGCCCAAGAGCGCTTCCATTGGGCGTACCACTATCAGCGTAGCGATTGCGGATACGGCGGTTGCCCTGATGGCCGGGCTTGCAATCTTCCCGGTGATTTTTGCCAACGGTATGGACCCAGGCGAAGGTCCGGGGCTGATCTTTATGAGCCTGCCACTGGCCTTCCAGGCGATGCCGTTGGGAACGCTGTTCGGGATCTTGTTTTTTGCCATGCTGTCGATGGCGGCGCTGACGTCTTCTATCTCGATGGTCGAAGCAACCGTTTCCTGGCTGTGCGATAACAAAGGGTTCTCGCGTCGCGGTGCCGCGTGGAGCACGGGGATTGTGCTGTGGTTGATCAGTACTGCGGCCATGCTGTCATTTAACCTGGGGGCGGATTGGACGCTGGCGGGTAAAACCTTTTTTGACTGGCTGGACTACATCACCTCACGCTGGATGATGCCGCTGGGCGGTTTAGGCACGGTGGTGCTGGCAGGTTTTGTGCTCAAGAATGAAACGTTCCGTGCTGAGCTGGGGTTGTCACCCTTGGCTTATACGCTGTGGCTTGCCATGGTGCGCTACGTAAGCCCGCTGGGCATTTTAGTTATTTTTGCCGATGCTTTAGGCCTTTATTCCGTTACCTTTTCAGCCCACTGGCCGTGGTTACTGTTGATCTTGCTAGCCATGATGGTGCTGGGTGAGCTTGTTAGTCCGCGCTTGAAGCAGGCGTTAACGACACGCTAACCTCTTCTCCCGACAGCCAGCGCTGCTGCTGAGTGATAACTGATTGTTCATGCAGCGGCGTTTGGCAGCGAGCATACACTTCCCGTAAAAACGCCTTGCGCGCCCCGCGATAAGGGCCGCTGAGAATAGCAGCCTGGGTCAGGCTTTCGAGTACAGCTGAACGCTCGTGTGTGTCCAACTGCGCATAGTCGCCTAGTGCCTGTTGCCAATCGATATCCACACTTTGCGGCTGTTCAGGTAGCGACGCTAAAAGCTGCGACAGTAACAGCACCAGATTGGGATGAGGATGGCGGTTACGCATCATGAGCTCGCCAATGCCTTGAACGATCAACTGGCGCTGGGCACGCGATAAAGTATTCAACTCATGCATTAGCGCGTCGATACGCGGCGGACCATAGGCCATCAGATGGGCTTGATGTAATACGCGCCAGGCAATCCAGGCATTCCAGATAGCGTATAGCGGCCCCATCAGCATGGGAATAAAACCGCGTAATGCCAGGCGGCCCAAGACACGCCGCATCACTACGCGCAGGATAAAACTGCTCAGGCTAATTTTTAAGCGGTACAGCAGCGCTTTTAGCGTCAGCTTCCAGCCATGCAGGTATGCATGAGGGTTAATGCCGTAAATGGTATTGCCTGAACTGGGGTATTCAAGCGCAGCACGTGCAACACCGTGAACGGTTAGCTGCAGAGAGGGCGTAAACGCATTGTGCTGTGAGTAAGCTAAACCGGCCAGGCGGGTAATATGGGTAACCCCGCGCAGTGAATTCCAGTACAAAAAGCCTATCTCAATCGCGGTGATGACACCTACTACGGCGTAGTAGGCGATCCAATAAGGTATCTGCTCGCCAAGGCTCATCCCGGACCAGCCATCAATAGCGATACGCTTCATCCACCACTCGCCACCCCCAATCAGCGTGCCGGAAATAATCCCGGCAATGGCGGCCCACACTATCGTCCAGCGTTTGATCCGCTTGATAGCGTGCGGGTTGGGCGCGGACAAGGGCGCGTTGCGCGTCAGCAGGTAGCTGATATAGCGGTGTGCTAGACGCTGCGCCAGGCCAGGAGAGGGAGCGTATTCTTGATCGGGCCTGTCCAAAGGCATAACAGCAAGATTTCCTTAGTTTAAGTCTCCCTAGGGTAACGGCTACTTGCGTGCAGCGCACTCTTGAATAGCACCGGGGTGGGTGCCAGCCTGCATCAGCTCGTCCCAGCGCGTGGTATAGCGGTTTGAGCGATGCGCGCAGCGCAGCTGCCAGGCGGCGTCCGCATCTGTCATGCCAAAGCTGATCGTGCCTTGCCCCATTCGCTGGTTGATAGTATCCAGCGTGGCCATTAAATACGGATGACGGTTGCGCGGTGGCTGATGCAACAGCGAGAGCTGGTACTGCTCAGCATCGACTAAATCAAGCAGCATCACGCCAGCTTTCATGAACTTGTAGCCTGGTCGGTACATCTGCTCGAGCCCTTGGTGGACGGCTCCAAGAATAGTGCGCGTGTCGTCGCTAGGTGAGGGCAGCGGCACCATGGCGTGGGGAAAGTACTGCGGCTGGTCGCGGCGGTGGCGGTTGGTGTTTAAAAATATCATCACCGCACGGGTTAGGCTGCGCTGTTCACGAAGCTTTTCGGCACTGCGCTGGGCATGGCGGCGCAAGGCATTATGCACTTCAGTTTTGACGCCGGTAGCCTGGCCGAACGAGCGCGAAGTCATGATGCGGTGGCGCGGCTGGTCGAGTGCATTCATATGCAGGCAGGGCGTGCCGCGTAGCTCAAGCGCTGTGCGGGCGATTACCACAGAGTAGCGTTTACGTAACTGCTGAATATCTGCCTCACGTAAATCCCAGGCGGTATGAATCTTGTTGATAGCCAGACGCTCAGCAAGCCTGCGGCCAATACCCCAGACGCTACCCACCGGCGTTTGTTTAAGCAATGCCGTCGTGGACGCACTTTGGGCACTCAGCAGACACACGCCTTGATAATGGGGCGACTTTTTGGCCAGGTGGTTAGCCAGCTTGGCCAGCGTATGCGTTGGTGCAAGCCCGACGCACACCGGTAAGCCTAAATGACGCCGGATACGTCGCCTCAGCCATTCGCCCAGGGTTTGGCACTGCTTGTCAGTGAACTCCTCCAGATAGATAAACATTTCATCGATGGAATAGGGCGATACTGCAGGGCACGTATCGCGCAGCAGCTGGCACAGCCTTGCCGACATATCACCGTACAGCTCGTAGTTGGATGACTTCAGGTAGATGTCGCCACGCCTGCGCAAGCTTTCAAGCTTGAAAGAGGGAATACCCATTGGGATGTCCATGGCTTTCATCTCAGCAGAGCGGGCGATGATACAACCGTCGTTGTTCGACATGACGCCGACTGCTTTACCTTCCAGGGTCGGGTCAAACACTCGCTCACAGCTGACGTAAAAGTTGTTGGCATCTACCAGGCCGATCATCGTAGGTACTCATGGATAACCGCGCGTACCACGCCCCATAGCTGGCAATCGGTACCCTCCAGAGGAAGCGGCGGGTAGTGGGGGTGTGCAGAGCAGAGATGGGGCGTGCCTAGGTAAAGCGCATAGCGCTTGATCAGCACTTCGTCTTCGAACATGGCCACCAGAATATGCCCCAGACGGGGCTTGATGCTGCGATCAACGACCAGTAAATCGCCGTCAAAAATCCCCCAGCCTTCCATGCTGTCGCCGGTCGCCGAGAGATAAAACGTTTGGGTAGGATTTTTGATCAACCGCGTATTGAGGTCGAGCGTACGTGGCTCGTAATCCTGCGCTGGCGATGGAAAGCCGCTAAAGCCAGCGCGGCCTTGCAAGGAGGAGTAAGGCAGCGGCTGAGAGGTTAACGGCAAGGTTGGCGCGACAGGCGATGGCGGAAACAGCATCGTCGGCATCCTCACTGAAATTAAATATGTATTTATATACAGTATTTATTCGTGAGGTATAAATTGCAAGCGCTGAGCGTCGATCAGACTAACTTAGCGTGCAAGCCACAGGCCAACGACTACCGCGCTAACCACCGCAATCAGGAAAACAAGGTTGCGGGCACGCGTATCGCGACGAGGTTTCATAGGGTCACCATTAATCGATAGAAGGGTATAAAGCGGCGGAAGAATTGCGCCTGGCATGGTAACGTTTGTCGCTTAGACCGTCATCTATGCATTGCTTGAAAATGCGCGACGCTTCTCCTATATCGAAAAACGGCTAGGCCACGCTTGCTCATTCGCAAGACTGTCGCTTGGCCAGGAAATGACTTATGTCTGAAACAACGTCTGCGTGGACGAATCGCCGTGCTGGGCAAGCGCTAGTACTTGCCCAAAGCCGCCTGGCGGCGCTGAGCTGGGGCCGCCAGGATGCCCCCGTGTGGTTAGCGCTGCACGGCTGGCTGGATAACGCGGCAAGCTTTACCCGCCTGGCGCCGCGACTGGCCGAAGTGCTGGATATCCGCATTGTAGCAATCGACTTCCGTGGCCATGGGCATTCAAAACATATTCCGGCGGGCAGTGACTATGCGCTGTGGGATTACTGCCATGACGTGCTTGATGCGATGGACACGCTAGGTATCGAGCAGGCGTCACTATTGGCCCACTCGATGGGAGCAGCCGTCGCTTGCCTAGTGGCGGCCACCATGCCGGAGCGCGTTGCTCAGTTGACGCTGATTGATGGGCTGGGGGCGTTGAATACGCCAGCAGTAGAAACCGCCAACCAGCTACGCAAAGGCTTGATGGCTTACCGACGGCCGCTTTCCCGTGCGCCGCGCTATGCCGATATAGAAAGCGCGGTTGCCGCTCGGGTCGCCGGCGGAGTAACCACACTGGATAGCGTAACGGCAATACCGCTGGTTGAGCGTAATACCGAAGCTACCGCCGATGGTTATATACAAATGCGCACCGATAGCCGGTTGCTAAAACCCTCGTTGGTACGCTTTACTCCAGAACAGGTGCTGGCCCAGTTGACCTGTATCCAGGCGCCGATGCTCTTGATTGAGGGCGAACGGGGTATTTTAGGCGAACGCGAGTGGGCTGTGCAGGCGCGCCAGGCGGTTAAGTGTCTTACGCGCCACGTGTTACCGGGCGGGCATCACCTGCATCTGGAGCCCAAGGCCGTTGCCGCCGTGGCGGAAGTCGTCGCTGCCCATTGGCAAACGGCCACGGCTTAGCGCAAGGCAGGTTATTGGGTATCGACGATTCAGAGCACGTATCAATACAACAAAGCGGGCAGGCATAAGAAAGACAAGGATAAGCAATGAACCAACTGACGCGCACTGGCAATGGCAAAAAGGTCGCCCTGGTATTGGGAAGCGGTGGGGCACGTGGCTACGCACATATTGGTGTGATCGAAGCGCTGGAAGCACGCGGTTTTGAGATTATTTCCATCGCCGGGTGCTCGATGGGCGCACTGATTGGCGGTATCTACGCCTCGGGAAAACTGCCCGAATACCGGGAGTGGGTCTGTACTCTGGATTATCTCGATGTGCTCAGGCTTATCGATATGACCTGGAGTCCCATGGGGGCCATGCGCGCCAACAAGGTGATGCACAAGTTGGAGGCGTTGGTGGGCGATGTACTGATTGAGGATCTGCCTATCCCTATTACCACGATTGCCACCGACTTGGTTCGCCAGCGAGAGGTATGGTTTCAAAACGGCCCGCTGTTGCACGCTATCCGGGCCTCCATTGCTATTCCTGGGGTGATTACCCCAGTCAGTACGGGTGATCAAATGTTAGTTGATGGCGGGCTGCTTAATCCCCTGCCCATCATGCCGGTCATCGCGGCTCACCGTGCTGACCTAGTAGTGGCCGTTAACGTGACGGCCCATAGCCCGCAGCCGGTGTCACTGGAGGAACTGCTGCCCAAGGAGCACGAAGAGAATGATAGTCGCACGGCCTCAGAGCGTGAACGCGACGCCAATATGGGGGGCTGGATGAGTGATATGCGCGAAGCCACCAAGCGGCTATGGGACGGTCTGGGGGGCAATGGAGTGGATGATGAAAGTGAAGAAGAGACGCCTGAAGCCCGTGGCAAGCGCGAGTGGAGCCGACTCGGCATGATTTTAGAATCGTTCGATATTACCCAGGCGGCGTTGGCTAAGTATAAAATTGCTGGCTACCCGCCGGATGTACTGATCGAGATACCCAAAACGGTGTGCAGTACGCATGAGTTTCATCGGGCCAAGGAGTTAATTTGCCTGGGGCGGCACTTGGCCGATGAAGCGTTAGAGCGACGCATGCCAAGCATTGCGTCGGATGCTGCGGAGTAAGTCGCGTGGGCCTACGGGCCTCGCTTACGTAACAGGATATAAACCGCACCGGTGCCACCATCGATATCAACCGCAGAGCAGAATGCCAGCACGCCCGGCCATTCACGCAGCCAGGTATTGGTATGGCTTTTAAGCACCGGGAAGTCAGAGGTGCTGCCCCACGCCTTGCCGTGAACGACCAGAACACAGCGTAAACCCTGACTTGCCGCATCGCGCAGAAAGCTTTCAAGTTCTGTACGGGCTTCTTCCAGGGTGTAGCCGTGCAGGTCGAGCCCCGCCTGCCACTCGGTTTGGCCGCGCTTTAGCTGGCTAAGGCTGCGCCAGGGTAAATCGGGTACGCTGAATTCCAGGTACTCGGAAGGGCGCACGGCTTCCACCCGGCCATCCGAGGTGCGCCCGCTGGTTTGCAGGGTGTTGCTCTCAACCGCGGCGTTGCGCCTTGCCTGGTGGGCGTTATTATCCCGCTTGGGCTTACCGGGGTCTGCCTGGTTGGTCGCAATACGGCGCACGCCTGCTGCTTGAAGCGCCTGGCGAAAGGCGCTGATATCGTCATCATTGGGCAGGTGGCGTCGCGTCATGTCAGGCTCAACGTGTGAAAAGTAAGTAATGATATAAAAGAGGCGACAGTATAGCGAGCTGAGCGCCGCTGTGAACCGGGCGGCGTCAAAGGTACAATCTTTAAAGGTACAATTTTTCTTTATCAACTGAGTGTAGCTTCATAATGGCTGCATGGATGATTTTCGTTTATCAGGAGTCGCTGTGACTACGCCCCTCAATGCTGAGACCTCTCACTCAACCCTTTCATTGCCGGATACGGCGCTGATAAGCGATCTTTTTACGTTGCGCGACTATCTACGCTGGGTATCCAGCGAGTTCTATCTGGCGGGGCTGCACTATGGTCATGGCACGGAATCCGCCTGGGATGAAGCGGTCGCGCTCTGCTTAGGCGCGCTGCATCTACCCTGGAACGTCGACCCCAGCGTTCTGGAAGCACGGCTTCTGCCCGTTGAGCGCCAGCGTATTATTGCTCTGGCCCGGGAACGGGTAATCAGCCGCCAGCCGCTCCCGTATCTGCTAGGCGAGGCGTTTTTCGCAGGCCATCCGTTCAATGTCGATGAGCGAGTGTTAATTCCACGCTCGCCGATTGCCGAGTTAATCGAAGACGGCTTTAGCGCCTGGTTCCCTGAAGAGCCCCCGGCCAGCGTGCTGGATTTATGCACCGGCTCTGGTTGTATCGGCATTGCTACAGGCCTTTACCTGCCTACCTGTGAGGTCACACTTGCCGATATCAGCCAAGATGCGTTGGCTGTCGCCCGGGAAAATATTACCCGCCACGATGTGGGCGACCGGGTACGGGCGGTTGCATCCGATGTATTTGATGGCCTTGAAGGCCAACGTTTTGATTTGATCGTTTCCAACCCGCCCTACGTGGATGCGCGTGATTTGGCCACCATGCCCGCCGAGTTTCGCCATGAACCCGCGCTGGCGCTGGGTGCTGGCAAAGACGGCTTGGATATCGTGCGGCGTATTCTGCGCGAGGCGCGCAGTCATTTAAGCGACTCCGGCTGGCTGATTGTGGAAGTGGGCAATTCTGACCGTCATGTGGAAGCTGCGTTTCCTGACGTACCTTTTATGTGGCTTGACTTCGAGCGTGGCGGCCAGGGCGTATTTGCCTTGAGCGCTGCTGAACTCGACGCCTATGCGGCGTCTTTTGTGTAAGGAATGAACGCCCATGTCTGGCAATAGTTTTGGCAAACTGTTTACCGTAACCACCTTTGGCGAAAGCCACGGCGTGGCACTTGGTGCCATCGTTGATGGCTGCCCGCCGGGGCTTGCGCTGTGTGAAGAGGATCTGCAGCGCGACCTGGACCGCCGCCGCCCGGGTAGCTCTCGGCATACCACGCAGCGTAAAGAGCCTGATCAGGTGAGGATTTTATCCGGCGTGTTCGAGGGTAAAACCACCGGCACCTCGATTGGCCTGTTGATCGAGAATACCGACCAGCGCTCCAATGATTACTCGAAAATCAAGGACCAGTTCCGTCCGGCGCACGCGGACTACACCTATCACCATAAATATGGCCATCGCGACTATCGCGGTGGTGGCCGCTCAAGCGCTCGTGAAACCGCCATGCGCGTGGCGGCAGGTGCGATTGCCAAGAAGTATCTGGCCGCCCAGGGCGTTCAGATCCGCGGTTACATGAGCCAGCTTGGCCCCATCAAGATCGAATTCAAAGAGTGGGAAGCCGTTGAGCAGAACGCCTTTTTCTGCCCCGACCCTGCCAAAGTAGCCGAGCTTGAGACCTATATGGATCAACTGCGCCGCGATCAGGATTCCGTGGGCGCAGAAATTACCGTGGTGGCCGAAGGCGTGCCGGTAGGCTTGGGCGAGCCGGTGTTTGACCGCCTGGATGCTGAGCTGGCGCATGGCTTAATGAGCATTAATGCGGTAAAAGGCATTGAGATTGGCGCAGGGTTTGGTTCGGTGGCTCAGCGGGGCAGTGAACACCGCGATGAGATGACGCCGGAAGGCTTTTTGTCCAACCATGCGGGCGGCGTCTTGGGTGGGATTTCCAGCGGGCAGCCTATCGTGGCAAGGCTTGCCCTTAAGCCCACCTCCAGTATTACCACGCCGGGGCGCTCCATTGATGTCAACGGCCAGCCTGTCGAGGTAATTACCAAAGGTCGCCACGACCCGTGCGTAGGCATTCGCGCAACACCCATCGCCGAAGCCATGATGGCCATTACACTGTTAGATCATTGGTTACGCCAACGGGGGCAAAATGGCGACGTGAGCGTTGATACGCCGCGCCTGAATCAGGTTTAGCGCAGATTTAACGTGGAGTTAGCGCAGCGTTAAAGCCATATACGGTTCGTTTAACGCTGCTACACTCAAGGGGAGATGGTTAAGGAGTAACCCCATGAAGATTAACGTTGAGTTTGATCTGACCCCGGACGAGTTCCGCCAGGCGCTTGGGCTGCCTGATATCGAGGCGTTTCAGCAAAGCCTGCTGGAAAATATCCAGCGCCAAATGGAGTCAGGTGTTGAAGGCTATGACCCCATGAGCCTGATGCGGCCTTTCTTACAGCAGCCGATGATGCAGCAAGGGTTATCGCAGGGGCTGGCTAATTTCGGGACGTACCAGCAAATGATGCTGGATATGCTGCGCCAGGCGGGTAGTTCCAGCAGCGCCACTAACCAGAGTCAGGCAGCGGACAGCGACACACCTAGCAGAGGAAGCGCCAAGGCAAAAGCTCCAGCGTCCTCACGCTCGCGTAGTAAGGGAAAAACCGAGTAACGCGGCAGGGTGCGTAACGGCCAAAAAATCACGGCCGTCATCTAAGTGTTATTGTAATGCACCATACTAGCGCTTACTCTTTTTTTGCAGTGCAACAAAAATATAACATACAGTGCAGCACATTACGTTCATAAGGGCCTTCGGGCTCACCTTAGTAACGCAATAGGAGCAGACACCATGCAAGACAAGATGACGGACGCCTTTAACGCCCAAACCCGCCAAATGTTTGAGCCGATGCGCAAGATCAACTCGCTGATGCTCAACAACATGGAAAAAATGACCCAATACCAGCTGGAAGCGATGAAACGCTATAGCCAGATGGGAACAGAGCGCATTCGTAGCGCCACGAACATTCAGGATGCGGAAAGCCTGCGCGATTTCGGTACTCAGCAAGCCGAAATGATGAATGAGATTTCGCAGCAGATGCAGGAAGACGCTCGCGCCATGAGCGAAATGAGCCTTCAGTTCAAATCTGAAATGGAAAAGCTGTTTAGCGATGCTGGTCAAAAAATGACTGAGCAGGCAACTTCAGCGGCCCAAGGCGAAAAGCCGGGTACTGCATCCAGCCAATCTTCACGTAAAAAATAAAACGTTGATTGGCTCACGGCGCCTGATGGCGCCGTATTTTTATGTCGATGCCGTTAGGCGTGATGGCGCCTGCGAGTAGGGGGAGTCAATATGCAAAGGTGGACATCAGACAATATGGCGCCACAGGGCATGTCCCAAGAGGATATTGAGGCATGGCATGCGCAGCTCCAAGAGATGGGCGGGCAGTATCAGGGCCTGATGCAGGATCTGCTCGCGCGAATAGCGCCTAGCGAAGCCGCCGATTCGATACAGGATGATATGCGCAAAAGTTTCGAAGCGGGCGCGCAGTCATTAATGAATAACCCGACCTTGCTCTGGCAAACCCAGACGCGCCTGCTGCAAGATCAGTGGCTTCTTTGGCAACAGAGTATGCGTGCTTTCTCGGGCGAGCAGGTAGCACCGGTTATCACCCCTTCCAAAAGCGATCGTCGCTTTAAAGATGAAGCCTGGACCAGCGACCCTCACTACACGGCTATTATGCAGCAGTACCTGCTGTTTTCTCAGATGGTGGAGGAGTTAATTGAGCGCCTTGACGGCATGGATAGCACACAAAAGCGCAATCTTGAGTTCTATGCCCGCCAGTTAGTCAGCGCCATGTCACCGACCAATTTCGTTTCCACTAATCCGGAAGTGGTGCGGCGAACGTTGGAAACGCGCGGACAAAACCTGGTAGAAGGCCTGGCCCGGCTACGTGAAGACCTGGCCAACTCCGCCGAAGGCATTAACGTGTGCATGACCGAGCGCGACGCGTTTGATATCGGTGAAAATATTGCCGTTACTCCCGGTGCGGTGGTTTATGAAAATGAGCTCATCCAGCTTATTCAGTACACTCCCACTACCGAGAAAACCTTTAAAACGCCCCTGCTTATCGTACCGCCATGGATCAACAAGTATTACATCCTGGACCTGCGCCAAGACAACTCCATGGTTAAATGGATGGTCGATCAAGGCCATACGGTATTTTTGATCTCGTGGCGCAATCCTGATTCTGAGCAGCGTGATATTACCTGGGCCGACTATATGCAGATGGGGCCGATTAGCGCTATCGGTGCGATCGAGCAGGCCTGCGGAGAGAAGTCGGTTAACCTGGTAAGTTACTGTGTGGGAGGCACGCTGACCGCCTCGACGGTTGCCTACCTTACGAGTACACGCCAGGGGCGCAAAGTAAAATCGGTAACCTATATGGCCACCCTGCAGGACTTCCGTGACCCTGGCGATATTGGCGTATTTCTTAATGAAGGCGTTGTGAAAGGGCTAGAGCAGAGCATGAAGCTCAAAGGTTATCTGGATGGCCGCTCCATGGCCTATACCTTTAACCTACTGCGTGAAAATGATCTTTTCTGGTCGTTTTATATCAATAACTACCTGAAAGGTGAGATGCCCGCCGCCTTTGATCTTCTGCACTGGAATACCGATGGTACCAATCTACCGGCAACGACCCATGCCTGGTATTTACGCCATATGTACCTTGAGAACCGTTTGGTACAGCCGGGTGGCATTGAGTTAGACGGGGTGAAAATCGACCTGCGTAAAGTCTCGACGCCGAGCTATTTTGTTTCCACCAAAGAAGATCATATCGCTAAGTGGAACAGCACGTATTACGGAGCACTTTTGCCGAAGGGACCCGTTACCTTTGTACTCGGTGGTTCAGGGCATATCGCGGGGATCGTTAACCCGCCCCAGAAGAACAAGTATGGCTACTGGAGTAACGACGCGCTGCCAGAATCCCACGAGGAGTGGCTGGAGCAAGCCACGTTCAACGAAGGGTCCTGGTGGCCACACTGGCAGGCATGGATGACCCAGAATGGCTATGCGGATAGCCAAAAAATGGTGTCGGCACGCAAGCCTGGCGAGGGCAAGCTCAGCGTCATTGAGCCTGCGCCGGGGCGCTATGTAAAGGTCACCATTTCTCAGTTATCCGGTGAGCTTTCCTGATCCTGGATCAACACCGTTTAAAATGCATGTCTTGAACGTACAAAGCCCTGAATTGTTGTTCAGGGCTTTGTGGTTTTCAGGTATTTATAAAAACGTAATAGGTAAAATGAAGGGGCGGTACCCAAGAGCGGCATGAGGGATTGCCCCCAGCGGTTGACATAATGTCGCAGGTGGTTTGTAGAAGCACGTAATAGAGCTATGGTAGGCCTACGATTAATACCGGGTGCACGCCACAGGCTGGCTTTACGATTGAGCTATGCGCGCGCCTGCATCATTACATTCCCCCTAACGAGAGTTGATATGGCGTACCTAATGCACAAAACGATGATCAAGCGAACCTGCCGCCAATTAGCATTCACGACGTGCGCGCTGTTATTAACCGCAGGCGTTGCCCAGGCGCAATCACTAGACGTCACCAACGCGCGGCTGAGTCTATTGCCCGGCAACACCCCGGGGGCTGGCTATTTTGAGTTGCATAATACTGGTGATGAAGGTGTGACGTTGGTGGGGGCGGAAAGCCCGGCCTTTGAAAGTGTTGAAATGCATATAAGCTCCGAGCATAACGGCATGGCGCACATGCACGCCTTTGAATCACTGGATATCGGTCCTGATGAGCGTATCGAATTTGCGCCCAAGGGGCAGCATTTAATGTTTATGCGCCGCGTAGCGCCTTTAAACGAAGGTGACGAGGTGGAAGTGGTGCTTACCTTTAGCGATGAGCAGCGCTTGCCCGTGACCTTCAATGTTGTCTCCCCGGCATCTCTGTAAAAGCAATGATAGGACGATTACGCATGTACAAGGTGTTGCTTGCAACGCTAGCTGCGCTGCTGCTGGTAGGCTGCAGTGATCAAAGTTGGCGCACCACGGATGTCGCAGATATCATGCCACCGCTGGATTTTGTACTGGTGGATGAAAACGGTGACAGCGTGCAGGCCGAGGAGTATCTGGGTAAACCGACGCTCGTCTATTTCGGCTATACCTACTGCCCCGATGTTTGCCCGATTACCCTTGCAAGACTGGGCGATGCGATAAGAAAACTTGATGATGAAACGCGCGATGAGATCCAGGTGCTGTTTATCTCGGTCGACCCTGCCCGCGATACACCTGAGGTATTAAAACGTTATACGGATGCTTTTGGGCCTGAGTTCGTCGGTTTAAGCGGTGATAAAGCGGCTATCGATGCCGTCACCAACCGCTATCGGGTGGCTTACGAGTATGGCGAAGAGAATGAAAACGGCGATTATCTGGTAACCCACTCCAGTGCCGTTTTTGCCTTTGACCGGGAAGGCCAAGCGCAGTTCTTGGTGCGCGATAGCCATCCAGTAAACGACGTTGAAGCCGATATCAAACGTTTGGTGGCCCAAGGTTAAGGCTATTTAGAGAGCTACTGGCGATCACAAAAGGGGGCGACTGAATATCAGTCGCCCCCTTTTTCATACGAACATCTTTAATGGCTAATAGCAGGCTGAAGCAGGCTGAGTAAGCTGGTTTAGCAAACCGATGAAAGGCCACAGCGCGACTTGTACAGTCGAGAGTTAATATCTAGCTCAACTTTGTCGCTGTCTTTATCGTAAAAGAAGGAAGCATAGCCGTTTTCGGAGGACGCGGTGCGGTATAAGCCACAGATGCCATAGCCGTACTGTACTTCTTGTAGCTGGGAAAGCTCGATCTCATTGGACGTATCAAGCTCTTTGGCCAGAGCATGTTGAATATCGCTGCCAACGTTGCTGTCAGACATGGCCTGACCACCAAAAATAGCGACTCCTAGAACGACGATCAGCGCCAGCGGAAGCACGACAAGCAGTAGAAAAGGCCGAGATTTAAGCATGGCGTTACCCTCTGTCAGCCTGAATAAATGCGTTAAAAGAGCCGTATTGTAGCGCTACTCGATGGCGCCCGCCTACTTACTGCGACAACGTGTCAAGCGAAGGCCGGGAAGTAGCATAAGCGCTGCTAGTAACCAAGTAGGCCAGCTGCCGGTACGGGTGAACGGCGTGAGACCTTCCATCGCATAAAATTCGCCTACCAGCGCTGTCGTTTCAAACTGCGGAGCACGTGCCACGATCTCTCCGTGGGCATCAATAATGGCGGTAATGCCGTTGCTGGTCGCACGTATCACATAGCGGCCGTTTTCCAGTGCTCTAAGCCTTGCCATCTGCAAGTGCTGATGAGGGCCGATTGAGGCGCCAAACCAGGTGTCATTGGAAACGGTAAGCAGCACATCGCTTTCTTGAGCGCGGCGGGCGACAAGCTGCGGATAGATGATTTCATAGCAAATCGCATTACCCAGGCTTACGCCTGCCGCAAGCATTGGCGTCTGCTCAGAAGCGCCTTTGGTAAAGCTTGACATCGGCAGGTCAAAAAAGTCGATAGCACCGCGCAGCACGCTTTCCAGGGGCAGGTATTCGCCAAACGGCACTAAGTGCTCTTTTTGATAGCTGCCTTCAACACTGCCGACGCCAATCACTCCATTATAGTAGCGGTTGGCCTCATCCAGCTGAACGATCCCCGTGACCAGCGCAACACCTGGCGGCAGGTTGGACTGCACGCGCTCCAAAACCGGGCGTGCCTGGGCTTCCATCATGGGCAGCGCCGTTTCCGGCCAGATCACGATATCCACCTCATCGGCCACTTCAGCGGTCAAGCGGCTATACGTGTTGGCGGCGGTGCGCTGGCCTTCGGGCGTCCACTTTAAAAGCTGGGGCAGGTTGCCTTGAAGCAGGGCGACGCGGGTGGGCGTCTCGGCGGGGGTCGCCCACTGTTGAGGAAGTGCCAGGGGAATAAGCCAGATAGCCGCAAGTGGCGCGAGCGCCCACCATTGGCGGCGTAGTACGGCTTCAGCGGCGAGCGTGCCGCTAAGCATCACCAGCAGCGAGAGCAGGTACACACCACCGATGGGGGCCCAGCTGGCCAGCGGCGAGTCGACATAGCCTGAGCCCAACAGCAGCCAGGGAAAGCCCGTAAACAGATACGTGCGCAGCACTTCGCCTAATACCCAAATGCCTGCAAAGGTAAGCAACGCCAGTTTGGGCGTAAAAAAGCGTCGATAAAGCCAGAAGATACCCGCATAAAAAAGCGCTAACACACCCACAAACAGGGCTGTCAAAAAGACCGCCAGCGGTACGCCGGTGTAGCCATAGTCATGGATAGAAACATATACCCAGGACGTGCCGCTTGCGAAAAGCGCCACGCCATACAACCAGCCTTTAAGCGCTGCCTGGGCGGGCGTTAGGGTATGTAGACCCATGTAAAGCAACGCGATCGCGATCGGACCAAGCCACCATAATTCAAACGGTGAGGCCGTCAGCGTGGTAAAGCCGCCCGCCACGAGGGCGAATAGCAGTTGCAGCATAAAAATGGGCGTCGGCCCCATGGTGATGTCCTATCGGCTAATCATTTGATAAGTCTGTAGGCGAGCAACGTGTTAATCAGCGTCTTGCTCGTCGGTACTCTCGGTGTTGTTATCGCGGTAGGCTTCCAGCAAACGAATGCGTCGGTTATCGGCATTCAGGATAACGAAACGCCAGCCGCCAAAGCGGGTATGTTCACCGCGGCCGGGCAAGTGACCAAACTGCTGCATGACCAGGCCGCCAACCGTATCGAACTCGTCATCGGAAAATTCGGTGCCGAAGCGATCATTAAAATCTTCGATGGGGGTGAGGGCGCGAATGGCAAAGTGACCGTTTTCAAGCGTGCGGATATCGTCTTCTTCGTCGGTGTCGTGCTCATCTTCAATATCACCCACGATCTGCTCGAGGATATCTTCGATGGTGATAATGCCTGCCGTACCGCCGTATTCGTCCACCACAATCGCCATATGGTTATGGGTGTCACGAAACTCTTTCAACAGGCTGTTCAGACGCTTGGACTCGGGGATGAACATGGCCGGTCGGAGGATGTCTTCAAGCTTGAAAGCGTCACGGCTCTCCTGGGTTTGCGAAAGTAGCGGTAGCAGGTCTTTAACCAGCAGAATGCCTTTTATATCGTCCAGGTTCTCGCCGATCACCGGGTAACGGGAGTGACCGGTTTCCTGAATAAGCGGCAAATAGCCGTCGCTGGTTTGATCCAGGGTAATCGCGGAGACCTGGGAACGGGGAATCAGGACCTCGCGGACCTGCTGATCGCTAATCTCAAGCGCGCCCTCGATAATCATGATGGCGTCCTGATCTAGCTTCAACTTCCCTGCAGTGTGGCGTAAAAACGTCAACAGCTCATCGCGTGAACTGGGTTCGTCACTATCTCCGGTTAGGGCGCCAAAGAGTTTCTCGAGCCAGGATTTTTGATTAGGGTTGCTCGATCGGTCTTCGCTCATGCGTCAAATCTCTTGTTTATGGGGCAGACAACTGTCTTGGCGTGCATAAAAAGGCCACATCGCAAGCTAACGTTTTATCACTGACTTAGGGCACTATGCCAGCTGCGGTAAGCCAATGTTACGACTCATGCTCAAACGACGTGATAAGGATCAGGGATTTCAAGCTCAGCAAGCAGTGTACGCTCAAGCTGTTCCATCTCTTCCGCCTCCTGGTCTTCAATATGGTCATAGCCCATTAAATGCAGCGTGCCGTGAACGACCATGTGAGCATAGTGGTGGGCCAGCGGCTTTTGCTGTTCATCTGCCTCGTTTAACACCACCGTATGACAGATGATCAAATCGCCCAGCAGCGGTAACGTCATGCCGGGCGGATTTTCAAACGGAAACGATAAAACGTTGGTTGGCTTGTCCTTGCCGCGATAGTCACGATTCAGCGCCTGGCTTTCCTGCTCATCGACAAAGCGAATGGTAAGCTCTTTACGTTCATCATCGGGGTGATGCGCAAACACGCAGCCCACCCAGTGGGTGAGCTGCTCAAGAGTAGGTAGTGTCGGCTCATCAATCGCGGCTTGGCGATCAATCACGATAGCGTTCAACGTGACGTATCTCCCCAGCGTTCCTGCGCCTGAAGGCGTGCTTCGCGCTCTTGCTGGCGTGCATCGCGACGGGCACGCTCTTCGACTTCCTGCTGCGATTCAAAGTCGTCGTACGCTTCGATAATGCGCTGTACCAAGGGGTGACGTACCACGTCTTTAGCGGCAAAGTGAGTGACGCCGATTCCCGGGGTGTCTTTTAATACGTCAAGCACTTGGGACAGGCCTGAACGCTGCCCACGGGGTAAGTCGACCTGGGTAATATCCCCGGTGATCACCGCCGTTGAACCAAAGCCGATCCGGGTCAGGAACATTTTCATCTGCTCCGGCGTGGTGTTCTGGCTCTCATCCAAAATGATGTACGAATTGTTTAGCGTGCGGCCACGCATATAGGCCAGCGGGGCTATTTCAATCACCTGACGCTCAATGAGCTTGGCCACTTGTTCAAAGCCGATCATCTCGTACAGCGCGTCATACAGCGGGCGCAGGTACGGGTCGATCTTTTGTGCCAGGTCGCCGGGCAGGAAGCCGAGTTTTTCACCCGCTTCAACCGCTGGGCGTACCAGCAGAATACGCCGAACTTCCTGCTGATTAAGCGCTTCCACGGCAGCCGCAACGGCAAGGTAGGTTTTGCCGGTGCCCGCCGGCCCAATACCGAAGTTGATATCGTGCTCGCGGATACTTAACACATAGCGCTGCTGGTTCAGGCCGCGCGGTTTGATCATGGTGCGCGGGGTGCGCATGATCACTTCATCGCTGCCGCCTTCACCATCCTCTTCGTCCTCTAGCGCTTCCATGCCAGATTCCTGAAGGAACAGGTGCACGGTATCGGCAGAAAGCTCATCAGCCGCCGTTTCACGATAAAGGTGCTCGAGTACGTTCGCCGCTGCCTTGATGCGATTAGCTGGCCCTGCAAGCTGAAAAACATTGCCCCGGTTGCGTAATGTCACATCCAGTCGGCTTTCAATCAACTTCAAGTGCTCATCCTGCTGGCCGCAAAGGCTTGCAAGACGCTGCGGATCATTGGGTTCAAGGCTTAGGGTAATGATGCGATTGGCCTGAGTTGATGGTTGGCTCAAGAGTAGGAAACCCGTCAGTTGATGTATGTAGGTCTCAGCTTACTGCCCCGACGGGTGTCGGGGCAATTACCTAAGATAAGAGAGCGTTCAGTAACGTTCTGGGGAAGCAAGCTCGCCGCGCAGAGAGTTGGGGAATGCCTCGGTAATTTCGACATCCACAAAGTAGCCAATCAGCTCGGTCGGGTTGGCCGCACGGAAGTTCACCACGCGGTTATTCTCGGTACGTCCGGAGAGTTGTCCTGGATCTTTCGGCGAGAAGCCGGTGACCAGAATACGCTGAGTGGTACCTACCATGCGCCGGCTGATCTGGGCCACATTCTGCAGGATGCGCTCTTGCAGAATCGCCAAACGCTGCTTTTTGACGCTTTCCGGCGTGTCATCGGGCAGGCCAGAGGCGGGGGTGCCTGGGCGCGCCGAGTAGACAAAACTAAACGAGTGGTCAAAACCAATCCGGTGGATCAGGTTCATCGTGGCTTCAAAGTCTTCCTCGGTCTCGCCGGGGAAACCAATGATAAAGTCAGACGAGAAACTGATATCCGGACGGTTGGCGCGAACGCGCTCCATCTTCTCAATGTACTCTTCCGCCGTATGGCCACGTTTCATGGCGCTCAGGATACGGTCAGAGCCTGATTGAACCGGCAAATGCAGGTGGCTGACAAGCTCGGGGATATCCGCGAAGGCATCAACCAGACTGTCGGTAAACTCAACCGGATGCGAGGTGGTAAAGCGTATGCGGTCAATACCATCCACAGCGGCGATACAGGCAATCAGTTCAGCAAGATCAATTTCATCGCCATCGTCGTTATCGCCTCGGTAGGCGTTAACGTTTTGGCCCAGCAGGTTGACTTCGCGCACCCCTTGATCGGCCAGATGGATAACTTCATCCATGACCTTTTCAAACGGACGCGAGACCTCTTCACCGCGGGTATAGGGCACCACACAGAAGGTGCAGTACTTGGAGCAGCCTTCCATGATCGAGACAAAGGCCGTTGCGCCGTCCGACTTGGGCTGAGGCAGGTGATCGAACTTCTCGATTTCCGGGAACGTTACGTCTACCGCAGCAATTTGGTTATTGCTGCGTGCATCCAGCATGGAAGGCACACGGTGCAGCGTCTGCGGGCCAAAAATCATATCCACAAAGGGGGCGCGCTTGCGCAGCGCTTCGCCTTCCTGGCTCGCCACGCAGCCGCCTACGCCAATCACTAGGTCGGGGTTGGCATCTTTAAGCTTTTTCCAGCGTCCCAACTGATGAAACACCTTCTCCTGCGCCTTCTCACGAATCGAGCAGGTGTTAAGAAGGATAACGTCGGCTTCCTTCTCGTTATCGGTTAATTCAAGCTGGTGAGATTCACCGAGCAGATCCGCCATACGGGAGGAGTCGTACTCGTTCATTTGGCAGCCGTGCGTTTTGATGAAGAGCTTCTTCGCCATCGGTACCTGTCATCTATGAGTCGTCGGGGGACGAGGGATGAATGAAATGTCGTGTCAGTGGTTTAGGCCACTGTTGAATAACCCTATTATACGGACACACGAAACCCGGGGCTAGCGTTCAGCTATAATCGATACTTGACCTTCGAGTCTCAATCAGTATACTACGCACCGTGTTTGAGCAGTTCCTCGATAGCTCAGTTGGTAGAGCAAATGACTGTTAATCATTGGGTCACAGGTTCGAGTCCTGTTCGAGGAGCCAACACTTTACAAGTTGGTTCTGCTTGAAATACAATAGCTTAAGATGTTCCTCGATAGCTCAGTTGGTAGAGCAAATGACTGTTAATCATTGGGTCACAGGTTCGAGTCCTGTTCGAGGAGCCAAGCTTTCTACTTTACTATCTGTTTCGTTCAGCCGATATAGATAGCGCGTTATTCCTCGATAGCTCAGTTGGTAGAGCAAATGACTGTTAATCATTGGGTCACAGGTTCGAGTCCTGTTCGAGGAGCCATCTTATTGTCTTTCTAGATGTCTTTTAGTGCACTTCTTCGTGTGCGATTCTAGATTGATGTGCCAGGCTTATTTAAATCTCCTTGCTACTTTAACGCCCACTGCTTAGCCGCATTTTGGGTAATTTCGCGTGTCTGGCGGTTAGTAAAATGTTGCGTTATAAAAAACGCCGACCTTCAAGGCCGGCGTTGCAGGGCGGAAGCTTGGCGCTTAGCGCGCGGCCATCCGCTGAGATTTTTGCATATGGGCGTAGTCGAGCAGGATTTCTGCCGCTTCTAGCACTGGTGCGCGGTCAACCGGCATATCCTCATCTTCGTTCTCGTCCGCCTCGGCACCTTCCTCGGGCTCGCCGCTGTCAAGGCGCGCGTCCATCCATTCGTCAAGCTCCGGAAGATTTAGTGCTCGGCGGCGCTGGTTTTCAAGCGAAAGCTGCTCGGCTTCCTGAGCTTCAAGCTCGCGCTGGCGCTGCTCGCGGTTCAGGCTGACCGTCGTGTGCTGTTCGCGCAGCTGGCGGGCTAGCGCCGACTGGCTTTCAAGATAGCGGAAGTTGGGGTTCGTTTTGGCACGCGCCGTATGTTCAGCCGCTAATGCATCGATAAAGGTTTCCGGCGTACCGTAGCGACGATACTGAACATTTTGAACCGTATCCCAGCCTAGGGCGTTATCCAGGCTGCTTTCGCCGATGCGTTCCGGGTCGATCAGGCTTGGGAAGCTGATATCCGGATCAACTCCGCGATTTTGCGTACTCTCGCCGGAAATGCGGTAAAACTTGGCGCGGGTCAGCTTTATTTGCCCATGGCTTAGATCGTTCAAGGTTTGAACGGTGCCTTTGCCAAAGGTTGAAGAGCCAACCACTAGGCCGCGACCGTAGTCCTGAATGGCTCCCGCGAAAATTTCTGAGGCAGAGGCAGAGAGGCGGTTCACCAAAACGGTCAACGGGCCATCGTAAGTAGTCCCTGCATCCGTGTCGCCGTAAAGCTGAATGCGGCCTTGAGCATCGCGCACCTGGACGGTGGGGCCGCGGTCAATAAACAGGCCGATAAGTGAGTTGGCTTCCTGTAGGGCGCCGCCGCCGTTATTGCGCAGGTCCAGCACGATACCTTCAACGCCTTCTTCTTTCAGGCGCTCAATTTCACGGGCTACGTCGCGCGTAGTGCTGCGATACTCTTCTTCGCCTGCCTGCCATGCGTCAAAATCAACATAGAAAGTGGGGATATTGATTACCCCGACCGGGTGAGGTTCGCCATCACGCTCAATGTCGATTACTTCGCCGTGGGCCGCCTGGTCTTCAAGGCTTACCGTATCGCGGGTAATTTCGACGATATGCGAGCGGGTCATATCAACGGCCTGGGCGGGAACGATGTCCAGGCGTACCACTGAACCTTTGGGGCCGCGAATCAGGTCGACCACGTTATCCAGGCGCATGCCTACCACATTAACCATTTCGCCGTCTTCCTGGCCAACGGCAATAATGCGATCGGCTGGCTCCAGAACGTCAGCGCGATCAGCCGGGCCTCCGGGTACCAGGCTTGCCACTTTGACGTATTCACCGTCGGCCTGCAGCAGTGCTCCAATACCTTCAAGTGACAGACTCATCTGAATATCGAAGGATTCGCTTTGGCGCGGAGAGAGGTAGCCGGTGTGGGGGTCAATTGTGCTGCTAACAGCAGCCATCAAGAGGCCAAACACATCTTCAGATTCGGTCTGCCGCAGGCGAGAGAGCTGGCCTTCATAGCGCTGGCGCAGGTTGTCCTCGATCTGCTCGTCATCCTGGTCGGTGAGGGCGAGAGTCAGGGCGTCGTTTTTCAGGCGCTTGCGCCAAAGCTCGTCCAGTTCGCTTTCGCGGGTGGCCCAGGGGGCATCTTCGCGGTCAATCTCAAGGCGCTCGTCGCTATCGAAATCAAACGCTAGGCCTTCGTCCAGACGCGCTAACAGCCACTCCATACGCGCTATATGACGCTCGCTTAGCTGATCATAAAGTTTGAAGGCATCGTCCAGGTCGCCTTCAAACAGCGCATCGGCCATACCATCTTCCAGATGACGGTAGGGCTCGATATCACGGCTCAACAAATAGGCGCGCTGACCATCAAGCATATCCAGGTAGCGTTGAAAGGCCTCCTGTGACCACTGCTCATCAAAGCTAATATTAGCGTAGTGGCCGTAGCGGAGCGCATCCGCAATTTCTTCTGCCGCTTGGCGTTGTTCGTCGGTCGGCGCGATTTGTGCCATTACTGTCGGGCTGGTAACTACCAGCATGACGGCAAGGACGACCGAGCGCGAAAGCGTTGCAAACAAGCTCATCAGTCAAGCTCTCCCGGATTTGTGTACACTCATTCTTCCCTAGACCCGCAGGTGACCTATGAGTTGCGTAGGCCAGGGGAGCATTGTAGCAGGTCGTCTGCTCTATGAGACTCAATCATTACTGTTATGAGGATTTCCATGTCCGAAGCTTTCAACGCCGATCGTTTAACGCGGTTATGTGATTTTCTGCGCCAGTCGCCCACGCCGTGGCATGCTACGAAGACAATGGCTGAGCGTTTAGAGAAAGCGGGTTTTCAGCGCTTGAAGGAAACGGCTAACTGGCAGCTTACGCCTGGGAAGCGCTATTACGTCACGCGCAATGATTCCTCGATTATAGCTTTTCAATTGCCCAGCGATACGCTTAAGAGTCTGCGCATGTTGGGCGCGCATACCGATAGCCCGGGGCTGCGCTTAAAGCCTAACGCGACACAGTACTCGGCTGGTTGGTTGCAGTTGGGTGTGCAGGTGTATGGCGGGGTATTGCTGGCACCCTGGTTTGACCGTGATTTAGGCTTGGCTGGGCGAGTGCACGTGCGTCATGCCGGCGGCCAACTGGAAAGCCTGCTGCTTAATGTTGATCGCCCGGTCGCCATGGTGCCAAGTTTGGCGATCCATATGGACCGTGAGGTGAATACAGGCCGGGCGATTAATCCGCAAACGCAGATGGCGCCGGTGTTGCTACAAAGCGATAGTGCCAAGCTTTCAGACTTGCTGGCCGTGTGGCTTGAAGAGCAGCACGGCATGCGCTCGGTTGAAGTAGTGGATTTCGAGCTGGGTTTTTATGATGTGCAGCCGCCTTCACTGATTGGGGTCAAGCAGGAGCTAATTGCCAGCGCACGCCTGGATAATCTGCTGTCGTGCTTTATGGGCCTGGAGGCTCTGCTTGAAAGTGATGGTAGCCAAGGGGCGCTGTTAGTGGCCAATGATCACGAAGAGGTGGGTAGCGCTAGCGCCTGTGGTGCACAGGGGCCTTTCCTGGGTGACGTGCTTAAGCGTATCAATGGGCAGGTGGGTGGCGGATCCGAGGAGTCGCTGATTCAGCTGATTCAGTCGTCGCTGATGATCTCCTGTGATAACGCCCATGGCCTGCATCCTAACTTTAAGGATAAGCACGATGAGCGCCACGGTCCGGCATTGAATGGCGGCCCGGTTATTAAGGTAAATGCCAGTCAGCGTTATGCGACCAATAGCGTGACCGGTGCGCTATTTCGCGATGTGTGCCGCGAGGCGGATGTGCCGGTTCAGTCGTTTGTAACCCGTGCGGATATGGGCTGTGGCAGCACCATAGGCCCGATAACCGCCACTGAAGTGGGTGTGCCTACGCTGGATGTCGGCGTGCCGCAGTGGGCGATGCACTCCATCCGCGAGACGGCCGGTACGCGCGATGTGGAGTATCTTACCCGAGCGCTAACGGTGTTTTTAAATCGGCCAGCGTTGAGCTGATGCCTAGCTATTGGGCCTAGCGCTGAGCATAAAAAAAGCCCGCTGACGAAGTCAGCGGGCTTTTAGCTATTGCTAGCTTAAATCGGTGTTGGTGGCTACGCCCTGATTTGAACAGGGGACCCCATCATTATGAGTGATGTGCTCTAACCAGCTGAGCTACGTAGCCTTTCAACGGGGGCGTATGTTACTCAGCGAACCGCCACCCGTCAAGCGCTTATTGCTGAAAGCGCTTACACGTTGAACCGGAAGTGCACCACATCGCCGTCTTTAACAATGTACTCTTTGCCTTCCAGGCGCCATTTGCCCGCGTCTTTCGCGCCTTGCTCGCCGCCCAGTGTGACAAAGTCGTCATAGGCGATGACTTCTGCGCGAATAAAGCCTTTCTGGAAGTCGGTATGAATAGCGCCAGCAGCTTCGGGCGCTGTTGCGCCTTGCTTGACGGTCCAGGCGCGGACTTCTTTTACCCCGGCAGTGAAGTAGGTCTGCAGGCCGAGCAGGGCATAGCCTGCGCGAATCACGCGGTCCAGGCCGGGTTCGTCCATGCCCATTTCGCCGAGGAACATGGCGCGTTCTTCGTCTTCAAGCTCAGCGATTTCCGCTTCAAGCTGGTTGCAGACAGGTACCACGACTGCGCCTTCTTCAGCGGCGATTTCTCTGACAATCTCGAGATAGGGATTGTTTTCGAAACCGTCTTCATTGACGTTGGCGATGTACATGGTGGGCTTCAAGGTCAAAAAGCCAAAGCTTTTTACCTGACGCTTTTCGTCTTCATCCAGGCCAAAGCTGCGCAGTGGCATGCCTTCGGCCAGGTGTGGCTCGATTTTATCCAGAATGGT
Source organism: Halomonas sp. AOP43-A1-21 (assembly GCF_052376775.1). Classification (NCBI taxonomy): domain Bacteria; kingdom Pseudomonadati; phylum Pseudomonadota; class Gammaproteobacteria; order Oceanospirillales; family Halomonadaceae; genus Halomonas; species Halomonas sp. AOP43-A1-21. The sequence goes on from NZ_JBQSWC010000014.1 coordinate 41,302, forward strand.
TTTGGTGGCGATGGCGTCTTTATCGCCGCCTTTCACGGAGCGTAACAAGCGCTGGCTGGCTTTCTCAACGGTATCCAGATCGGCAAGTGCCAGCTCAAGGTTGATCGTTTCGATATCCGCACGCGGATCAACCTGGTTGGCTACGTGAATAACGTTGTCGTTATCAAAGCAGCGCACCACGTGGGCAATCGCTTGAGTTTCACGGATATTGGCCAAAAACTTGTTGCCCAGGCCTTCACCTTTGGAAGCACCCGCTACCAAGCCTGCGATATCCACAAACTCCATGGTCGTAGGCAGTATTTTCTGGGGTTTTACAATGGCGGATAGCTTGTCCAGACGCGGGTCAGGCATGGGAACGATACCCACGTTGGGTTCGATGGTGCAGAAAGGGTAGTTTTCGGCATCAATACCTGATTTGGTCAGCGCATTGAAAAGCGTGGATTTGCCTACGTTGGGTAGACCGACGATACCGCAGTTAAAGCCCATAAATTCATTCCTAGCCGCTAAGCAAGCGCCGCCTAAATGCCTTATCCAGCGCTGGCCTAAAGTGAAAAAAGATCAGTGTTAGCTATTTTACGCTATGCAGGCGGTTCATGGCTTTCGCCCAGTCGCCTTCTAGTACAAGAGGGAGCGTGGCCTGGCACTCGTCAAGGGTGCGGTCGATCGCTTCCTGTTCGGCTTTGCCGGGGCGGCCAAGTACATAGTTGGTAACCTGGCGTGCCTCACCGGGGTGGCCGATGCCGATACGGATGCGATGAAACTGCTTTTGATTGCCCAGCGCGCTGATGATATCGCGCAAGCCGTTGTGGCCGCCGTGGCCTCCGCCTGTTTTATAGCGTCCTTGCCCCGGAGGGAGGTCGAGCTCATCGTGAGCGACCAGCAGGTTTTCAGGGGCAAGTTTAAAAAACTGGGTAAGCGCTGCTACCGCGGCACCGCTGCGGTTCATAAATGTAGTCGGGTTGAGCAGATGAAGTTCATGGTCGCCAATGCGTGCCTTGGCATAAAGGCCAAGGAACTTCTTTTCCGGGCGTAGTTCGGTATGGGCGCTGCGCGCAATGGCGTCAATTAGCCAAAAGCCCGCATTATGGCGGGTGGCGTCATACTCGGCGCCGGGATTGCCTAGGCCTATCAGGGCCGTTACCTGGCTCATTTACCTACCTCCAAATTAGCTACCTCAAAAAAGTTTCCGGTAGAAATTTTTGGCGTCGCATCAAAAGCGGCTCGAAGGGCGGTTGCCAGGAAGGCAAGCCGCAAAAAAAATCAAGCGCCGAAGCGCTTGATCTTATCATTCTTGGGCCATGCAGGCATGGCCCAAGCAAAGTACGTGTTAGCCGTTATGGCTTTGCGTACTGATATCAGGCTTATTCAGCGCTGGTACCTTCTTCGTCTTCACCTTCGTCTTCTTCTTCGCTACGTACCTTCACTTTAGTGATGCTCAGCACGGCGTTGTCGTGCTCTTCACCGTGAGATAGGTCAACGGAGGTAACGCCTTTCGGCAGAGTCAGATCGGACAGGTGCAGAGTCGTGCCCAGCTCAACCGCTGAAATATCAACTTCCAGGTAGTCAGGCAGGTCTTTCGGTAAGCAGCTGATGGCAACTTCGTTGGCCAGTACGTGCAGTTCGCCGCCCTGGTCTTTGATGCCCACACATTTTTCTTCGCCAGTCACGTGCAGCGGTACGTTCATGGTGATTTCATGAGTAGCGTCAACGCGCAGGAAGTCAGCGTGGGTCAGAAGCGGCTTGAAGGGGTGACGCTGAAGATCACGTACCACTACCTGCTCTTCTTTGCCTTCGATAACCAGCTTGATTACTGAGGAGAAGAAAGCTTCGTCTTCAATCGCTTTGTAAAAAGCAGTTTTTTCTACAGAGATTGATTGCGCGCCTTTTTCGCCGCCGTAAATAACGGCCGGTACTTCTTGGTTCGCACGACGCAGGCGGCGGCTCGCACCTTTCCCCAGGTCGTTACGAACGGTGGCTTTCAGGATAAAATCAGACATGTAATTTGCCTCTTGGTTTAAGTAAGGAAACGCCGCCGACCGCGACCAGACGACGACGTTTCCAAGGCCCCAGAAGGGGGCTATATCGTCAGGCGGTTAGTGGAACATCGCGCTGACAGATTCTTCGTTACTAACCCGGCGGATAGCTTCCGCAATCAGGCCAGCAACGCTCAACTGGCGAATTTTTCCACTGCGACGCGCATGGTCGGCAAGCGGAATAGTGTCGGTCACGACAACTTCATCCAGTACAGAGTTGGTGATGTTGTCAACGGCTGGGCCGGACAAGATCGGATGTGTAGCATAGGCCACGACGCGTGCAGCGCCATGATCTTTAAGTGCTTCACCGGCTTTGCACAGCGTGCCGGCGGTGTCGATCATGTCGTCGACAACGACACAGGTGCGGCCTTCGATTTCGCCGATAATATGCATTACCTGGGCCTGGTTGGCCTGGGGGCGACGCTTATCGATAATCGCAAGGTCTGCGTTAAGCTGTTTGGCGATGGCGCGCGCACGTACTACGCCGCCTACGTCGGGAGAGACCACGACCAGGTCTGCATAGTTTTGGCGCTCGATATCATCCAGAAGAATTGGCGAGCCGTAGACGTTGTCTACCGGTACGTCGAAGAAGCCTTGGATTTGATCGGCATGCAGGTCCATGGTCATCACGCGGTCAACGCCGGCTTTTACCATCATGTCCGCAACCACTTTAGCGGAAATAGGTACGCGGGCGGAACGAACGCGACGATCTTGGCGGGCATAGCCGAAGTACGGCACCACCGCCGTGATGCGAGTCGCCGAGGCACGACGCAGTGCGTCGACCATCAGGATCAGCTCCATCAGGTTGTCATTCGTCGGTGCACAGGTGGACTGGAGGATGAACACGTCCTTACCGCGCACGTTCTCATTGATCTCGACTGCGATTTCGCCGTCGCTAAATTGACCAACCGTGGCATTACCCATGCGGCTGTCTAAGCTCTCGGCAATCTTTTGAGCGAGTTCGGGATTGGCATTCCCGGTGAAAACCATCAATTTTGACACGCGCAGCCACCTTTGCAGTGTTTGGAATCAGGGGAGAAAACGCAGATCATACTTAGGCCATATCTGACAACTAGGTTTCTAATGACTAAGTTGGCTGGGGTACCAGGATTCGAACCTGGGAATGCCGATACCAAAAACCGGTGCCTTACCACTTGGCGATACCCCAGCAATAACCTAATGCGATGACCGGGCGCTTTCAGCAGCCCAGAGCATCTTGTAGGGGAGAGGTGTTGAGTCCGCGTGCGACCCACGTCGGCCAGCGTTGACCTGCCAATTCAGCGATTGTTTGCGCTGCTTTTTCGGACTCAAAAGCGGCGAACAAACAGGCGCCAGTACCGGTCAGCCGACTAGGTGCATACTGTGCGAGCCAGTCAAGCGCTTCCGCGATAGGCGGATAGCGTTTTCGAACAATAGCCTCACAGTCGTTACGCCACTCAGGCACTCCCCCCTGCAGTGCGCGCGCCATAGTAATGGGGCGGCTGTCGCGTGTCAATTCCGGGTCTTGGAAGATCAGGGGCGTTGAGACGCTAACCTGCGGATGGATAATCACAAACCAGGGAGTGTCGATAGTGACCTGCGTGAGTTTCTCACCAATACCCTCCGCCCAGGCGCTGTGCCCATGAATAAATACCGGAACGTCCGCACCAAGCTGCAGCCCCAGCTTGGCTAATGCTTCCCGCGTCAGCCCCAGCTGCCACAGCTTGTTCAAGCCAAGCAGGACGGTAGCCGCGTTAGAGCTGCCCCCGCCAAGCCCGCCCCCCATGGGGAGCTGTTTTTCAATCGTCAGGTTTACCCCTTGGGAGGTACCGCTTGAACGTTGCAGCAGGCGGGCAGCGCGGACGATTAAATTATCCTCGTGAACCACGCCATTGACAGGCGTGGTGAGCGAAACCTCGCTATCTTCACGCAGGGTTAGCGTGAGCTGATCGCATACATCGATTATTTGAAACAGCGTTTGAAGCTCGTGATAGCCGTCATCACGACGGCCCACGATATGCAGCATACGGTTGAGCTTCGCAGGGGCTGGCAGTGTTAAAGAAGCAGACATTCAAGCTCGCTCACGGTGACTTGGGCTAATCGCTACTTGGGCTAATCACTATGGATGGAAAGCTTAAGAGCGCCACTCGTTAACGACAAGGGTAATGCGCACATCGTCATAGTTCATGACTAGGCGACGCGGTAGCCACATTCCTTCAATTTCGTTCCAGTCGCGGTAGTCGATTTCCCAGCCGTCCTGCTCTAAATGAAGCGGGAAGCCCAGCTCATCGGTTTCCAGCTGAAAGCTTGCGTGATCGCCCGGCAGACCGCGCACCCAGTCGGGCATGGCGCTAACCGGCAATGACCAGCCGAGCTGTTCTTCCATCAGCGCTTCGGGCGTTTCTGCTTCAAAGCGGCCTTCACCGGTGGTGAGTGAGAAGCGGCCTTCGCGGCCTTCAAGCACGCTGCGCCCACCGCCAAAGGGGCCGCTAATTAGCATGCGGAAATAGTGCGGGTGCTGGCTCCAGTCCAGATTGGCGCTCTGGTTCTCTTGCGGTGTGCGAAGGCCTGCTTTGCCAATCAATGTCCAGGTGTCAAAAGCTTCTACATCCGCCTGCTGGCGCTCCCACTGGCCTGCCTGACGGCCACCTTCTTCCATGGGAGCTTGGGCGGCGCAACCAGCGAGCAGCAGCAGGGCCAGGCTTGCAATCCATAGCCGTGAAACGTGTGCTGCAGTGGTAAGGCGCTTTAAGGTGGGCATTGTGGTCAACATAACTGGCTCCATGTCAAAGTGTTGAAGGGGTGCTGGATAAGCGTATTAAAGCAATATTTCTTGAAACAACAGTTCTTGAAATAACAGTTCTTAAAACAGTGTTTCTTAAAACAAGAGTTCTTAAAACAAGAGTTCTTAAAACAATAGCTCTTAAAACAGTATTTCAAGCAGGATCGTAAAGAGCGCGCCCGCTTTAGGGCGCGCCTGCAGGTGTTAGTTCAGGATGGCGCTCAAGTAAGTCATCAATCAGCGGGTGCTGAGAAGTTCTTTGCATAATCCGGCTGATTATATCGCGGGCTTCATCGCTACGCTCTAGGGCGTGTAAGACTTCAGCCAGATGCGCGGCAATTTCCTGATCAGGCATTTGCTGGTAGGCGCTTTCTAACCAGGCAAGCGCTTCGTCGGGTTTGCCAAGCCGAAAGTGAATCCAGCCCATGCTGTCGAGTACGGCCGGGTTGTTCGGGGCTACTTCGTAGGCGCGCTCGATCAGCATGCGGGCCTCTTCGAGACGGCCGGGCAGGTTAAGATCCGCCAGGGTATAGCCCAGGGCATTTAACGCATTGGCGTTATTGGGCTCAATGCGTAATAGCTTACGTAGGTCCTGCTCCATGCCCGCAAGGTTGCCGGTTTCCCAGGACCGCATCGCCCGCAAATAAAGCAGGTTAATATCATCCGGTGTGCGGGTCAGCTCACGATCAAGCAGTGCCGAGGCTTCTTCATGCTGATTCATTTCATCAAGCAGTTGAACCTCAAGGGCCACCAGATCGCCAAAATAATTTTCATAACGCATGCGCTCGATGCGCAAAAAAGCCCGCGCGTCGATCAGCCGGTTATCTTCAATCAGCATTTTAGCGGCGGTGGCTCGGGCAGGTAAGAACTCGCTGCCTTCACTTACCTGGCGATAATAAAGTAGGGCGTTATCGATATCGCCTTGCGACTGGGCGATGCCGCCCAGTAAGTAATAGGCAAAGTTGGGAACGTTATCCTGACCAATAAGTGGCTGCAGCAGGCGGTACGCGGGTTCGCTGTGGCCTTCTTCCAGATAGAGCTGGGCAAGCGCCAGGCGTAACTCCTGATTGCCGCCATGGCTTTCAAGCAGCGCATTGGTCTGAACTTCTGCCGCAGCGATGTTGTTTAAACGAATTTCGGCCTGAGCTAGCAGCAAGATGAAGCGTACTTCGTCAGGAGCAATGCTGAGGCCCTTTTGAGCGGCTCGTCTGGCAGTTTGTACATCACCGGCCTCAAGTGCCAGTCGCGCCTGGGCAAGCCACAGCGCGGCGGATTCCGGCTCACGCTGGGCAACGTCGTCCAGGTGTGTTTGCGCTTGGCGGGTATTGCCTAATGCCGCCTCAAACAGAGCAGTGGCCAGTAAAGCATCGCTATGGTATTCAAGCTGCTCGGCGCCTGGCTGGGCGAGATGCTCACGCAGTAGCCCCGCCAGCAAGCTCAGCGGAGCAGTATTACTGTTAGTGCCACTTTCAGCCACCGCCAACTCGGCAAAGGCGGTTAGCTCGCCATTGCCTCCACCTTGGGTAATCGCCAGGCGCTGCTCCAGGCTATCCAGCCAGTCACCCCGCTGTAGAGAGATCGACGCTAGCAGCCGGTTGGGCGTTTCTGCCTGGGGCGCCAATTCACGCCAACGCAGGGCAGACGCCTCCATTAGCGCCACATCTTCGCCAAAACGCGCCGCAAACGCCGCCCGTTCTGCCAATGCCGGCACGCTATAGCGCTGTGATGCCTGTAAATAGCCTTGGCTGGCGTAGCGATAATCGCCACGCTGGCCCGCAAGCTCCGCTGCAAGCAGAGTGCGCAACCCTTCGGCATCCAGCCCACGCGTAATGGGCGGTGCCGAGCGCATAGGATCGCCTGACAACAGGCTAGGCGAGCCGCCTTGAAAAGTGGACGATGACTGGCAGCCGCTCAGAAGTACCACGGTGGCGGCCAGGGGCAGCAGGGGCGAACCCGATAATAGTGAGCGAAAGGGCATGCGTCTCTCATTTAAGTGGCCGAATGCTCAGCATAGCGGCTTGACTGGCTGCGGCAAAGTGGTGTGCGCCAGATGTTGGTGTGCTGTGATAGAATAGTTGGCCTTGAAAGGCAGGCAGGTAAGCGCAATTGAGTATTCAGAGCCGCTGCCAAGGCTTATGTTAGTCAGCGTAAGACGTAAAACACCGACACTTCAAGACCGATAGCGACGTGACGACCGAACCACTAGCGAAGACGCATACCGCATGACGCTTCTTGCCCTGGGAATCAACCATCGTACTGCCAGCGTGGATGTACGCGAGCAGGTAGCCTTTACTCCGGCGCAGTTACAAAACGCGCTGGAGCAACTGCGTGGCTTGCCACAAATCAGTGAAGCCGCAGTGCTCTCAACGTGCAACCGCACTGAACTCTATTGTGTAACGGATGCTGCCGGTGAGCGAGCTGTTCTTGAATGGCTGAGCCGTTTTCACAATTTAAGTATTGATGAGCTGACACGCTGTGCATACCACTATCTAGACAACGACGCCGCGCGCCATTTAATGCGTGTGGCCGTTGGGCTTGATTCCATGGTGCTAGGCGAGCCGCAAATTCTCGGCCAGTTGAAAGACGCTTATCAGCAGGCTCGTGAAATGCAAGGGTTGGGCGGCGAGCTTGAGCGACTTTTTCAGCACACGTTTGCTGTTGCCAAACAGGTGCGCACGGAAACCGGAATCGGCAAAAATCCGGTATCTATAGCCTATGCCGCGGTAAGTATGGCCAGCCGGATTTTTGATGACTTCAGCCGTGCCCGGGCGTTATTGATCGGGGCTGGCGAAACTATTGAGCTGGTAGCCCGTCATCTACACGAAGCTGGCGTGCGCGAACTTACCGTGGCTAACCGGACGCGCGAGCGTGCCGAGCTGGTTTCCGCCAAGCTGGGCGGTAAGGCGATTACGCTGCCTGAAATTCCGGCCGCGCTGGAAGAGGCTGATATCGTTATTTCTTCCACCGCATCGCCCCTACCGATTCTGGGCAAGGGGATGGTGGAAAGCGCACTCAAAAAACGTCGCCATCGCCCGGTCTTTATGGTGGATATCGCCGTACCGCGCGATATCGAGCCCGAAGTAGGTGAGCTTGCTGATGTGTTTCTCTATACGGTCGATGATCTGGAAGAAGTCATCGAAGAAAACATGCGCTATCGTCAGGTCGCGGCTGATCAGGCAGAGTCGCTGATTGAGCATGGCGTCGGCAGCTGGCAGCATGAAAAACGCATTCGTAATGGTGGTGAACTGATTCGTGACTATCGCCAGCACGGCGAAAACCTGCGTGATCAGTCGCGTGACCAGGCGCTAGAGCGTCTGGCACGTGGCGAAGACCCGGCTAAAGTGATTGAGCGCCTGGCCCATCAATTGACCAACCGCTTAATGCACGCACCTACCCAGGCAATACGCGATGCGGCCTCACAAGAGCACCATGAACTGCTAGACGCCGCGCCGCGCCTGCTATTGCCTGTTAAACCCGCCTTTGAAAAAACCGCGCCCAAGGCTAACCGTCAGAAGGATAATACGCCCGCATGAAAGATACCTTGCGCCAACGTCTCGACAGCTTTACTGAACGTTTTGAAGAGCTGGCGATGCTGCTGTCTGAACCTGAGGTCATTAATAATCAGCAGCGCTTTCGCGATTATTCACGTGAGTACGCTGAGCTTGAAGAGCTTGTGGCGGCCTGGCAGCGCTATCGCAGTGTAGAAAACGATATCGAGGCGGCGGAGCAGTTAAGTCGGGATGATGATCCTGATATGCGCGAATTGGCTGAAATGGAAATTAGCGAAGGCCGCGAGCAGCTCGAGATGCTGGACGCTGAGCTAAAACGCTTGTTAGTGCCTAAAGACCCCGATGACGGCCGTGGCGTGTTTTTGGAAGTGCGCGCAGGCACCGGAGGCGATGAAGCGGCTATTTTTGCTGGTGACTTATTTCGTATGTACTCCCGCTACGCTGAAAAGCGCGGCTGGCGCGTGGAAATCGTCAGTGCTAACCACGGCGAGCATGGCGGCTATAAAGAGGTTATCTCCCGTGTGAAGGGCGATAGCGTTTACGCACGTCTGAAGTTTGAGTCGGGCGCGCATCGGGTGCAGCGCGTGCCGGCGACGGAGTCTCAGGGGCGTATTCATACCTCAGCGTGCACGGTGGCGGTGATGCCGGAAGTCGACGACGTCAGCGATATCGATATCAAATCATCGGATCTGCGCGTTGATACCTACCGCTCAAGCGGTGCCGGTGGTCAGCACGTTAACACCACCGATTCGGCCATCCGGATTACCCACTTGCCCACCGGCGTTGTGGTTGAGTGTCAGGAAGAGCGTAGCCAGCATAAAAACCGCGCGAAAGCCATGTCGCTGCTGGCTGCCAAGCTGAAACGCAATGCCGTTGACACCCAGCGCCAGGAGCAGGCCGATGCCCGCCGCTCGCTGGTGGGCTCGGGAGACCGCAGCGAACGTATCCGCACCTATAATTTCCCACAAGGGCGGATTACCGATCACCGCATCAACCTGACGCTTTATAAGCTCAATGAAGTGGTTAGCGGCGAGCAGTTAGATGACGTCATCGAGCCGTTGATTCATGAGTATCAAGCTGAACAGCTTTCGGCGCTTCAGGACGCGTAATGACCTTTGATGCGCTATTGCAGGCAGCGGCTATACGCTTGAAAGCCGCCGGGTCGACGTCCCCACGTCTGGATGCCGAAGTGCTGCTTGGGCATGTCATTGCGCGTGACCGCACATGGCTTTATACCTGGGGCGACCGTGACTGCCCATCCTGGGAGCATGCCCGCTTTGATGCCTTGGTGGCTGCGCGTGCTCAGGGCCAACCGGTGGCTTACCTAACCGGTGAGCGCGAGTTTTGGGGGCTGCGGTTAGCGACCTCGCCTGATACGCTAATCCCCCGGCCAGATACGGAAACACTGGTAGAAGCGGCGCTCAACCGCGTCACCTCGAAAACCGGGCGACTGCTGGACTTAGGCACCGGTACCGGCGCCATTGCGCTTGCCTTTGCAAGTGAACAGCCAGAGTGGCAGGTGGTGGGCGTCGATCTTCGCCCTGAGGCCGTTGCCCTGGCCCAAACCAACGCTGCGCACTTGAATATTGCCAATGCGCAATTTATGCAGAGCGATTGGTTTAGCGTTTTTGAACAAGCCAGCGCTCCCGCTGAACGATTTGACCTGATTGTCAGCAATCCACCTTATATCGCGGCTGATGACCCGCACCTGCGCCTTGGCGATGTGCGCTTTGAGCCGATGAGTGCTTTAGTGGCCGATGCCGATGGCTTGGCGGATCTGGCGCATTTAATAGTCACGGCGCCGCAGTATTTGGCTCCCTCGGGCTGGCTATTATTGGAACATGGCTATCGTCAGGCGGCCGAAGTGCGCGCAGCGCTTAGCCAGGCGGGCTATCAAAACGTTGAAAGTGTGCGCGACCTGGGTGGGCATGAGCGGATTACGCTGGGAAAAATTTAACTCGGTTATTATTGTACAAAGCCGTTTCTGAAACGCCTTTACTAATCGCCTGATTCATCAGCAATGGATCCTGCCATGAAACCTAAAAATAGAACGCTGGATCGAATCGATCTTAAAATACTGCGCTGCCTGCAAGAGAATGCACGGATTTCCTATGTGGATCTGGCATCCGAGGTTGGGTTATCCACAACCCCTTGCCTGGAGCGTGTGAAACGGCTGGAGCGGGCGGGCGTTATTCGGGGCTACCAGGCAATTCTTGACCCGCAGGCGCTGAAAGCCAATTTGCTGGTCTTTGTGGAAATCAGTTTGGAAACTCAATCGCCCGCTGTGTTTGATGAATTTCGGCGTGCCGTGGAAAAACTGCCGCAAATTCAGGAGTGCCATTTGGTCTCCGGTCAGTTTGACTACATTCTGAAATGCCGCATTCCGGAAATGGCTGCTTATCGCCAGCTGTTGGGGGATGTAGTGCTGACTCTACCCGGCGTTAAAGAATCCAAGAGTTATGTGGTCATGGAAGAGGTTAAAGAAAGCTTTAGCCTGCATGTGCCTGACTTCGATGAATTTGAGGATAAATAACCCGATGATGGATGACCAGGCGCTGCTGCGCTATAGCCGCCAGATTATGCTTCCAGAAGTGGATATTGAAGGGCAGGAGCGCTTGCGTCGCGCCCATGCATTAATTATTGGAGCAGGTGGGCTAGGCTCCCCGGTAGCGCTTTATTTAGCCGCGGCAGGCGTTGGACAAATTACGATTGCCGATGCCGATACGGTCGAACTATCTAACCTGCAGCGCCAAATTGCCCATCAGCAGGCAAGCATTGGAGATAATAAAGCGGCTTCTGCCAAAGCGAGCATGCAGGCGCTTAACCCTGAATGCCATATTATGGCGATTGAAGAATACGCAGACGGTGATACGTTGGCGCAGCTAGTAGCTTCTGCCGATGTGGTCTTGGACTGTACCGACCGCTTTTCCAGCCGCTATGCGATTAATGCCGCCACGCAAAAAGCAGGGGTTCCGTTAGTCTCAGGCGCCGCCATCCGTTTTTCAGGGCAGCTAGCCGTATTCGACCCTCGTGACCCTGACAGCCCCTGCTATGCCTGCCTTTATCCGCCGGACGATATGGGGGACGAGGCGCTTAGCTGTGCTGAAAGTGGGGTGATGGCGCCGCTGGTTGGGTTGATCGGCTGCTTTCAGGCTGTGGAAGCTTTTAAGCTTCTTAGTGGAGCAGGGCAAACCCATCAGGGGCTTTCTACGTTTGACGGTCTGTGTGGTCAATGGCGGCACTTTAAGGTACCGCGTGACCCGGCGTGTTCTGTTTGTGCGCCTTAACGTAATGATCTACTTCCCACGTTAATGTTTTATTGGTTGCTATATCCTCCCTCTTAGAGCGTTCACTAAACGTTGTGGGCGCCTCTTCTTCATTAGCCATGATGTAGTATTCTGCTGGTAAGCTGTTCGCTTTGCTTGGCTATAAGGCGAAGCCTTTGTGTGCTCTACTTTTAACGGTGTAAACGGCAAGCAATAAGGAACGTCAGATGGCGAAATCGTTCGGCTCGAAAAGCTTAAAATTGGCGCAACGTGCACAGCGCAGACATAAAAAGATGTCAGCTAAACCTGCATTGCAGGTGCCTAAAGCATCAATGCTTCCATCCGAGCCAGCCAACGTACCCACAATGCCTCTGAGTGAAATTCTGCTAGCTGCCCGCCAGGCACTTGATGAAGCATTAAAAAACGAGCCGCCCGGCCAAACGTTACATGTGTTTATATCGCTGACCGATGGCGCTCAACGTGCAAGCGTTGTTAATGCAAGCGGGGACAAGCTGGAAGATATCTGGTTAGCCCTCACGCAGAAGCTACAGCATTACGCGGCAAACACCCAAAATGTGCGCTGGTTAAGAGTTGACTGGGCCAACCAACTTGAAGCGCATACCTGGCAGACGTTAGCGGTAGTGCTTAAGCAGTATAAGCGTAACTATTTTCGTAAAGGTATCGCTTTAGATCCGCAGGGCAATATCGCCTTCCTTGAGCAAGAGCTAAATGCAAACGCGATGCTCTATGCTGGTAGCCAGGTGGCCCATGCGCACGTCAACGAAAACAACTTTTCCCGCTATGCAAGAAAACGCTATGGAAAGAGCGTAGCGCTTGATTTTACGCCCGATCATCCCGTGTATACGTTCACTACGCAGGCACTATTTATAGAAGCAGGGAAAAAACCGTTGCGACTTTACGAGCATACGGGAGGAAAAGAGGGGCGCCACACCGGTCGGCGAATGATTGAGCCGTTGGACGCGCCGACAGCGCACACGCTAATCGACGATGCTAGCCAGTTTTTGGCTGCTCAAGTGCAAAGCGATGGGCAGTTCGTTTATGGCTTACATCCGTGTTTTGACCGTGAAATCAATACCTATAATACCCTGCGCCACACCAGCAGTATTTACAGCATGCTGGAAGCCTGGGAAGTTACGCGCAGCGAAACACTTAAAGGTGCCATTGATAAAGCGCTTAACTATTTGACCACGCAACTGCTGCGTACCTGGGAGCATAAAGGGGAAAGCGTTACTTATCTGGTCGAGGTCAATCATGAAATCAAGCTGGGCGGCAGCGGTGTCGCACTGCTGGCACTCAGCAAATACACCGAGTTAACCCAAGACAAGCGCTATTTACCTTTAATGGAACAGATAGCCCTCGGCGTTCGCCAACTGCAAGATCCTGCCACCGGCGGTTTTACACACGTGCTTAACGCAACCGACTTAAGCGTTAAAGATGCCTTCCGGATTATTTATTACGACGGTGAAGCCGCGTTTGGTTTAATGCGCTTATACGGTTTAACCAAGGATGATCGCTGGCTTGCGGTGGTGGAAAAAGCCTTTGAATACTTTATCGCTAAGCAGCACTGGAAGGCCCACGACCACTGGCTGAGTTACTGTGTTAATGAGCTGACGCTTTACCGGCCTGAAGAGCGTTATTATCGGTTTGGTATTCAAAACGTGGCCGGGTATCTGGCGTTTGTAGAAGAGCGGATTACCACCTTTCCCACTCTGCTTGAGCTCATGATGGCCGCGCATAAGATGATCACCCGCTTGCAGCAGCAGGCGGAGTATCGCCATCTGCTTGAGCTAATCAATCTAAAACGCTTCTATCACGCATTAGAAACCCGTGCGCACTATCTGCTCAACGGGCATTTTTGGCCTGAATACGCCATGTACTTTCAAAACCCCCAGCGTATCGTAGGCAGCTTTTTTATTCGCCATCACAGTTTTCGTGTACGCATTGATGATGTTGAACACTACTTGTCGGGCTTTGTGGCATTTTTGCAGCACTACCTGAATGTCGATAGTGTGCAGGCCCAATTGAAAGGCACTCCGGTGGAGAAGATGCGCCCTGAGCCGCGCTCTTTGATAGCCGGCAATATAGTCGCGCGCTGTTTTGTGAGTGCCGATAACTGGAAGGCAATAGATTTACAACAGGCTACGCCTGGGGAGTGGCTAAAGAGGCCATCATCAGTTAACTGGCGAGCTACGGGTCTAAGCTTTACCCAGCTTACTATGGCGCCTGGGCATATGACGGTGGTAAGAGCTGAGGAGGGTAAGCTGGGCGTACCTGCATTGCTGCTTGACCGGCTGCCTTACAAGCCCCAGCTTTTGTTGACCCAGTCGCCCTCTAATAAAGCACTGTTGGATGCGCAAGGTGTGCCCGTTTATCAGGTGGCCGACCTCAATGAAGCGGTACTGGATCTGGGGCGCTACGCGCGCCGCCAGTTAACGGGCAAGGTGATTGGCGTGACCGGCAGCGCGGGTAAAACAAGCAGTATCAGCCTGTTGCAAGCGCTGCTTAACCCATGGGGGCAGGTGGGTGCGACCACGCATAGTGCTAACCTGCCTCACGGTATCGCCTGGACCTTGGCCTCTGTACCCTGGCAGGCGCCTTTTCAGATCATCGAGATGGCCATTGGCCGTATGCGCCAGAACGCAGCGCTTACCCGCCCCGACGTCGCGGTCTTTCTGAACGCCGGGCCGAGCCATCTTGAGTATCACAAAACGGTGGAAAACGTGGCGATTCGCAAGAGCCGCATTTTCGAAGGCATGCAGCCTGGGGCGTACGCCATTATCAATCGGGATATGGACGCCTGGCCAACGGTTTCCGCCGCGGCGGAAAAATATGGACTCAACATACTTTCTTTTGGGCAGCATCCTGAGGCAAATATTCGCTGGCTGAATCCGGAGCAGAAAAACGCACTACAGATAGCGCTTGACGGCTCGCTTATCAAGGTTGGCTATAAGGGACAAGGCAGCCACTGGGTTATGAATGTGCTGGCAGCGTTGGGCGTTTTGAATGCCTTGGAACTGCCTGTGCAGGCGTCTTTGCCATTCATTGATCATGCCGTGATACCCGAAGGACGCGGGGGAGAGCGCTTGGTGAGCTGGCAAGCCGGTGAGATTACTGTGCTAAACGACGCTTATAATGCCAATCCGCTCTCCATGAGCGCCATGCTGGCGCGGGTAGCGGGTATTACATCGCCAGGTCATAAGCATCTGGTGCTTGCCGATATGCGAGAGCTTGGTCCGGACAGTGACCGCTATCATCAGGCGCTGGTCGAGCCCATCGTCGACAGCGGCGCACAGGCGGTATGGCTATTGGGCGAGCAGATGCATACGGTGGCTGAAGCGCTCAAACCGCATATCGAACGAGTTGCTCACTTTGCCGATATATCATCGCTTGAGACAGCGCTTAAGGCTGAGCTGCGAGCCGGTGATTGGATTGCCTTTAAAGGGTCTAACAAGTTTGGCTTGAGCCAGCTGGCCAAAGCGCTTGCAGAGTAATAGGCGCGCAAAAAAAGCCCGCTTTGCAGCGGGCGTGACGTCACGGTCTTTTGCGTCAAAAGCACTTACTATCAATAAGAACAGGGGAGGGTAGTGGTGCTCACAACCGGTCTTAATGATTAGTTGCGAATCAGGTAATCAAACGCGCCAAGTGATGCTTTAGCACCTTCGCCCATGGCGATAATGATCTGCTTGTAAGGCACCGTGGTGACGTCGCCTGCGGCGAACACGCCGGGAACCGATGTCATGCCGTGGGCATCGACAATGATCTCTCCGCGCGGTGTCATTTCGATCGGCGAATCTTTCAGCCACTCGGTATTGGGTACCAAGCCAATCTGGACAAAGATCCCTTCCAGCACGATGTTTTTAGTCTCATCGGTGTTGCGATCTTTATAGGTCAAGCCGTTAACGCGGCTGCCATCACCCGTTACCTCGGTGGTTTGAGCATTCAGAATGACATCCACGTTGGGCAGGCTTTTAAGCTTTTTCTGGAGTACCGCATCGGCACGCATTTCACCCATAAATTCGACCAGGGTGACGTGACCTACGATACCGGCCAGGTCAATCGCTGCTTCAACGCCGGAGTTGCCACCACCGATAACCGCTACGCGCTTGCCTTTGAACAAGGGGCCATCACAGTGCGGGCAGTAAGCAACGCCCTTGTTACGATACTGCTGTTCACCGGGCACGTTCATTTCGCGCCAACGTGCGCCGGTTGCGAGTACCAGGGTTTTGCTTTTAAGTTTGGCACCCGATGCAAAGGTTACCTCGTGAAGCCCACCTTCGATTTCTGCTGCTTTAAAGGCGTTGGCTAACTGCAGGTTCATCACGTCGACTTCGTACTCTTTGACGTGCTCTTCAAGCGCGCTAACCAGCTTCGGACCTTCGGTATGGGTTACCGAAATAAAGTTTTCGATACCCATGGTGTCGGCTACCTGACCGCCAAAGCGTTCTGCAGCAATGCCCGTGTTAATCCCTTTGCGCGCCGAGTAAATGGCGGCCGCTGCGCCTGCCGGGCCACCGCCGATCACCAGCGTATCGAAAGCGGCTTTTTCGCTGAGCTTTTTCGCATCGCGCTCGGCAGCGCCGGTATCTACTTTGGCCAGGATTTGCTCAAGGGTCATGCGGCCCTGGTCAAACGGTTTGCCGTTTAAGTAAATGCTCGGCACCGACATGATTTCCCGCTCTTCCACTTCATCCTGGAAAAGCGCACCATCGATCGCCACATGACGAACGTTGGGATTAAAGATCGCCATGAGGTTAAGCGCCTGAACCACATCGGGGCAGTTCTGGCAGGAAAGCGAGTAATAGGTCTCGAACAGCATGTCGCCTTCGAGCGCCTTGATCTGGTTAAGCACCTCATCAGAGGTTTTCGGCGGATGACCACCGACTTGCAGCAGTGCCAGGACTAGCGAGGTAAACTCGTGTCCCATGGGGATGCCTGCAAACACCACACCGGTTTCTTCACCGGGCCGGTTAATCGCAAACGAAGGGGCACGACTATCCTGGCCGTCAGTTTTTAGCGTGATGTTGTCGCTTAGGCCGTTGATATCTTCTAACAAGCCCAGCAGTTCACGTGACTTGGCACCGTCATCGAGGGACGCAACGATCTCGAACGGTTGAGTCACTTTTTCTAAATAAGCTTTCAACTGGTTTTTTAAATTGGCGTCCAACATGACAGTGATTTCCTCGTAATCTGTAAAAATTGCTCTCAACCGACAGGCGCGTCTAACCTGCGTGTGTAAATACCACAGCGCCAAAGTATTCCAGAGGGAGAGCAGATAGCGTTTTTTTTAAACACCCGGGCAAGAACTACCCGGGTGTTGTACCGCCTTACTAACCAGCGCCAATGATTAGCAACTGTTAAGCGTTAGCGGCAGTGTTCGCCGTTTAGATTTTGCCAACGAGGTCTAAAGACGGTGCGAGTGTTTCTTCACCTTCTTTCCATTTGGCCGGGCAAACTTCGTTGGGGTTTTCACGAACGTACTGAGCGGCTTTCACTTTGCGCAGCAGTTCTTCAGCGTTACGGCCGATGTTACCGGCGTTGATTTCGACGATCTGAACTTTGCCATCCGGGTCTATAACGAAGGTGCCGCGCTCAGCAAGGCCAGCTTCTTCAATCAGCACTTCAAAGTTGCGTGAAATCTGAAGCGTCGGGTCAGCCAGCATCGGGTACTGCAGCTTGCCGATAGTTTCAGAGCTGTCGTGCCATGCTTTGTGCGTGAAGTGGGTATCGGTGGAGACGCTGTAAATTTCTACGCCCAGCTTTTTGAAAGCGTCGTAGTTATCCGCCAGATCGCCCAGCTCTGTGGGGCAAACAAACGTAAAGTCAGCGGGGTAGAAGAAGAAAATAGACCATTTACCCTTAAGATCAGCTTCGGTGACATCAATGAATTCGCCATTAACATAGGCAGTCGCTTTAAACGGCTTTACTTCGGTGTTGATCAAAGACATTCAGGTTATCTCCGGGTCTGTTGAGTGAGGGTGAAAAGATGTTGCCCATAGTAGGCGCTTTCGAATAATAGCTAAAATTGGAAAATGCCATATGTTCGATAGGCTTCTACTATAATTGCGTCGGTCAGATCAATAGTTGCGCAGGTCAATCTCGCTGCGCTGTTCTTGAAGTGGGGGCAACGCCATTATAATGCAAGAATCTTTCACATTGACTTGCGATAGAGGTCACTGCGTCGCAAAATTCGCACGTTCAGTAGAAAGGCCTACGCTAATGCTAGTGGCTGGCGTCAAGCTAGGTGATATCGTTTTTGAGTAATGAAATGAGGAGCAGGATCATGGGGAACATTCACAAACTTTCAGGGGCCGTTGCGGCCGTTTCTTTTGCCGCAGCGGCGACATTCGCTCACGCCGATGAGGTGAGGGTTTATAACTGGTCAGATTATATTGCCCCTGAAACGCTTGCGAAATTTACTGAGCGCACGGGTATTGATGTTACCTATGATGTTTATGACAGCAACGAGACGCTCGACGCTGCTCTGTTAGCGGGCCGTTCGGGTTATGATGTGGTAGTGCCTTCAACGCACTTTTTTACCCGTCAACGCCAAGCCGGTGTGTACCAGGCGCTGGACAAAGAACAGCTGCCTAATCTGGAAAACCTGAATACCGAGTTAACCGATAATCTTGAAGCTATTGATCCCGATGGCGAATACTCTGTGCCTTATATGTGGGGTACCAACGGGTTTGGATATAACGTTGAGCGTATTCAAGAAATTCTTGGCGATGATGCACCGGTAGATAGCTGGGCAATGCTGTTTGATCCGGAAATTACCTCCGCCTTGAATGAGGCAGGTTGCGGCATTTCGATGCTGGATACCGGCGAAGAAATGATTCCTGCCGCGATGGCTTACCTGGGCCTGGACCCGCTGAGTCAAAAGACCGAAGACCTTGAAGCGGGTGGCGAGGTGATTGCGGCTATTCGTGATAATGTTACCTACTTCCACTCTTCACGCTACGTATCCGACCTTGCCAATGGCAATATCTGTGTCGCGGGCGGTTATTCTGGCGATGTTTTCCAGGCTGCTGAGCGGGCTGAAGAAGCGGGACGGGATTTTGAAATTGCCTATAGCATTCCCAAAGAAGGCGCTGCCTTGTGGTTTGACGTGATGGCTATCCCAGCCGATGCGCCCAACGTAGAGAACGCCCACGCCTTTATCAATTTTATTTTAGACCCCGAAATTGCCGCTGAAATTACGGACTTCGTAAGCTACGCCAATCCTAACGCAGCGGCTGATGCTTACCTGCCAGAAGAAATTCTGAATAACCCAGCGGTTTACCCGGAAACCGAGGTCATGAAGAACCTGTACGTGGCCATTGATATGCCGCAGCCGGTACAGCGCATTCGTACGCGTATCTGGAACCGTGTAAAGTCTGGCCGTTAATCAAACCTCATCCGACAGCGAGTCAGGCCTATGCGCCTGGCTCGCTGTTCATCTTTTAATGCCCGGCTTTCCGGGCCTTTTGATGGGAGTGGCGAATGGTCAC
Organism: Halomonas sp. AOP43-A1-21; assembly: GCF_052376775.1. Classification (NCBI taxonomy): domain Bacteria; kingdom Pseudomonadati; phylum Pseudomonadota; class Gammaproteobacteria; order Oceanospirillales; family Halomonadaceae; genus Halomonas; species Halomonas sp. AOP43-A1-21. The sequence continues at coordinate 60,379 of NZ_JBQSWC010000014.1, forward strand.
TACGCCCCTATCGAACGAACCGTTAACGGATTCCTCGGTCGCTTCATCAGTACAGCGCCCTCAGGGGAAACACCACGGTTTGCAGAAGACATCGTGCTTGAGGTTAAGGGCTTATGTAAGCGCTTTGACGATGCCTTGGCGGTAGATAACGTAAATTTACAGGTAAAGCGCGGCGAAATTTTTGCGCTTTTAGGCGGGTCTGGATCGGGTAAGTCGACGCTTTTGCGTATGCTGGCTGGGTTTGAAACCCCCACGGAAGGAAGTATTTTGCTCGGCGGTAACGATATTACGGCGGTGCCGCCTTACAAGCGCCCGATTAATATGATGTTTCAGTCCTATGCGTTATTTCCGCATATGACCGTGGCACAAAATATCGCATTCGGGCTAAAGCAGGACAAGCTTGCCAAAGCTGAGGTGGAAGCGCGTGTTGCCCAGATGCTGAAACTGGTGCATATGGAGCGCTTTGCCAAACGCAAACCACATCAGCTTTCAGGCGGCCAGCGCCAGCGGGTGGCACTGGCGCGCTCCCTGGCCAAGCGCCCAAAACTGCTGCTGCTTGACGAGCCCATGGGCGCGTTGGATAAAAAGCTGCGTACCGAAATGCAGCTGGAAGTGGTCGAGATTATTGAGCAGGTAGGCGTGACCTGCATTATGGTGACCCACGATCAGGAAGAGGCCATGACCATGGCCGACCGCGTGGCCATTATGGCCGATGGTTGGATCGAGCAGGTCGGCTCGCCCGTGGATGTTTACGAAAGCCCGGCTAGCCGCATGGTGGCGGAATTCGTGGGAACGGTGAATCTGTTTGAAGGCGAGATTGTGGAAGACGCCGCCGATCATTGCCAGATTGTATCTCCTGATCTTGAACGCCCTATCTATATCGATCACGGGATTACTACCCAGGCAGTTGACCGGCGAGTATGGGCGGCACTGCGTCCTGAAAAAATCTGGCTGACCCGGGAAAAACCCACGGGCGACTATAACTGGGCTGAAGGTAAAGTTGATGATATTGCCTACCTGGGCGGTTTTTCGCTTTACTACGTACGCACGACCAAAGGCCAGTTGATCAAGGTCAGTATGGCGAATACCGAACGGCGGGGTGATCGGCCAACCTGGGAAGACAGCGTGTATGTCTACTGGGAAGATCACAGTGCCATCGTGTTGAACCGCTGATGCTGCCTACTCTGGCTATTAGGAGATTGCTTTAGATGATGCCATCTCAGGTTGTCGCTCTGCTTAAGCGTTGTCAGCTTGGGCGCCGAGCGGTCATTGCCTTTCCGCTTGTATGGCTTTTGCTGTTCTTTTTGCTGCCTTTTGCTCTGGTATTGAAGATCAGCTTGTCCCAGGGAGCTGTGGCGATTCCCCCTTACGGGCCGCTGCTTGAATATGCCGACCAAACGCTGCATGTCTTTTTAAACCTGGGTAACTACCTTTTCCTGCTTTCCGATTCGCTCTATGTAGCCGCGTATTGGGGATCAGTGAAAACGGCGTTTATTGCAACCGTCGCCTGTCTGCTGCTGGGCTATCCCATGGCCTATGCCATGGCGCGCGCGCCGGCACGCTGGCAGCTTATTTTGCTGCTTTTGGTGATGCTGCCTTCCTGGACATCTTTCCTGATCCGGGTCTACGCCTGGATGGGTATCTTGAGCAACAGCGGGTTAATCAATAATCTGCTGATAGGTCTTGGCCTGATTGACACGCCGCTACGTATGATGAATACGCAGTTTGCTGTCGTGATTGGCATTGTCTACGCCTATTTACCCTTTATGGTACTGCCCCTTTATGCTCACCTGACCCGGCTGGATAACTCGCTTCTGGAAGCGGCCTCTGACCTTGGGTCACGCAAGATCAACACGTTTATCAAGGTGACATTGCCCCTTTCAATGGGCGGCATTATCGCAGGCTCCATGCTGGTGTTTATTCCCGCAGTGGGGGAGTTTGTTATCCCTGAGCTGCTGGGTGGGCCGGATACGCTGATGATCGGCAAGGTATTGTGGGAAGAGTTTTTCCTTAACCGCGATTGGCCCGTGGCCTCGGCGCTGGCAATGGTCATGTTGCTAATGCTGCTTATACCGATTGTTTGGTTTCATCGTTATCAGTCTCGGGAGCTTGAAGAATGAGTACAGTCCGTCGGCGTCCGCATTTTTCAACGGTAATGCTGATAGTGGGCTTGCTGTTTCTTTACCTCCCAATGGCAGTGTTGGTGGTGTACTCCTTCAACTCCTCACGGCTGGTTACCGTATGGGCAGGATTTTCGACACAGTGGTACGGCGCACTGTTTCAGGATCAACAGATTCTTTCAGCGGTATGGACGAGCCTGAAAATCGCGTTTTTTGCCGCGAGCATGGCGGTGTGCTTAGGCACGGTGGCTGCTTTTGTCATGACCCGGTTTGGCCATTTTCGTGGTAAAACGGCGCTTTCCAGCATGGTGACCGCACCGTTGGTGATGCCTGAAGTGATCACCGGGCTGTCCCTGTTATTGCTGTTTGTCCAGATGGCACAGCTGACAGGTTGGCCCGCCGACCGGGGTGAGGGCACTATCTGGATTGCGCACACTACCTTCTGTAGTGCTTACGTTGCCGTGGTGGTCGCCGCGCGGCTGCGCGAATTGGATAGCTCCATTGAAGAAGCCGCGATGGACTTGGGCTCGCCGCCGTTAAAAACATTCTTTTTTGTAACACTGCCCATTATTGCACCTGCACTGGCGGCCGGCTGGCTGCTTGCTTTTACGCTGTCTCTGGATGACCTGGTAATTGCAAGTTTTGTCTCTGGGCCCGGTGCGAACACGCTGCCCATGGTCGTGTTTTCATCGGTGCGCATGGGCGTGTCGCCTAAAATTAACGCCCTGGCAACGCTGATTATCTTGACCGTATCGCTGGCCACGTTTGTGGCCTGGTACATGATGCGGCGTAACGAACGGCGCCAAATCACCCAGCGCCAAGAAGACGCCGCATAGCGCTAAAAAGCATTGTTTTTCAAAACAGGGCCATCAAAAAACATCGTCATCACGGCCGGTGAGCACGGCTTCAAGCTCACCAGTCATGGGTGAGATGATAATTTCCAGCTGAATGGGCGCACAGCATTGATGGCAGTCTTCCCAGGTGGCGTGGCTACCTTGGGATGTGTCGATGACAAAGGTCAAAGGGGCATCGCAATAGGGGCAGTGAAAATCGTGGTTCACTAAGGCGTCATCGTGCATAAGAAGCTACCTTTAACAGTTTGAAACTCGACGCTAGTGTAGCAGTCTGGTGCGAAGCCGGGCATCGTGGTGATGAATCAGGTAGGATGTAAACGGTTCTCCACGTACCGTTTTCCACGTGCTATTTCCAAGTGCTATTTTTTAAGTACTATTTTTTAAGTGCTATAGAGAGAAACGATGATGTTACGAAACATGGCAGTAGCGGCCGCTTTGGCCTTCCCGATGGTCGCCTTGGCAGAAACACCCAATGTTACGCCAGGCGAGTGGGAGTTCGTCAGCGTGACCAGTATCAGCGGCGATATGGATATTCCGGATCAAACGGAAACCGAGCGCCAGTGTATTACTCAGGACGACCTGGATGGCGCTGAGTTCGGCTTTATCGAGGAAGAAGAAGGCTGTGAGCTTCTTAACCAGGATATGAACGCCGATGGCCTTGCTTACAGCATGGTATGCCGTGCCGAAGGCGGTGAAGCCACTATCGACGGCGATATGCGCTTTATGGGTGAGCAAATCAACGGTAGCGTAGATATTCTGACGCAATCGCCCATGGGTGAGTTGGCCATGAACACCACGATTGAAGGCGAGCGGGTAGGCGACTGCGAGTAATCTGTACGTACAAGTATTTTGCCTAACGAAAAGGGCGTCTCTTTAAGAGGCGCCCTTTTTTATGCTGCTTTGATAAGCCTCACGGGGTTAGCAGGTCACTGCTCCTCCGTTGCGTCGGCAATTTCCTCTTCAAGCCGACGCTTAACGGCACCCGGCGAGCCGGTATGACGGGCCAGTAAATCATAGGCGACGGGAACCACGAACAGCGTAAACAGCGTGGCCGCGCCAACGCCTGCCATGATCACTGTGCCAATTACTAACCGTGACTCTGAGCCAGGGCCGCTGGAGATGATCAGGGGTATCGCGCCTGCCATGGTGGTAATTGCGGTCATTAAAATAGGCCGAAGGCGGGTAACCGATGCCTCTATGAGCGCTATATGAAACGTTTTGCCTTCATCACGAAGCTGGTTGGCAAACTCCACAATCAAGATACCGTTTTTGGCGGCCAAGCCAATTAGCAGCACCAGGCCGACCTGGCTATAGATATTAAGCGACTGCCCGGTTAGCAGTAGCGCCAGTAAGGCACCGCTCATGGCAAGCGGTACCGTCAGCATAATCACAAACGGGTGGATAAGGCTTTCAAACTGCGCCGCCAGAACCAGAAATACCACGACCGCCCCCAGCACCAGCAGGAAGGTGGTTGCCCCACTTGCCTGCTGAAAGTCACGAGAGGGGCCTGCCACGTTGGTTTGTGCTTCCTCGGGTAGCAGAGTGTCGGCGGTTTCCTGTAGGTAAGTCAGCGCTTCACCGAGCGGATAGCCATCGACCAGATTGGCCTCAATGGTAATCGCCCGAACGCGATCAAAACGGTTTAGCGTACTGGCCCCGGCAAAGTCGGAGAGGGTGACCAGGCTTGCCAGCGGGATTAATTCACCAGAGCGTGCCGAGCGCACCTGTATATTGTCCAGGGCGCGGGGGCTATTTTGGCGACCGCGATCACCTTCGACAATCACATCGTACTCTTCGCCGTCATCTACATAGCGAGTCACATTGCGCCCGCCCAGTAGTACCTCTAGCGTGCGGCCTATTTCAGTGACGGTGACGCCTAAGGCGGCGGCACGTTCGTAATTGATCTCGACGCTAAGCTGGGGTTGAGTCTCGTTGTAGTTACTTTCCAGGGCGGTAAGACGTGGATTATCTTCACGCACATAATCCATCATGGTGGTGCGCCAGCGGGCAAGTTCTTCGTAAGTGCCACCGCCAAGAACAAACTGCACGGGCTTTTGGGTACGCTGCCCAAACCCTTGGCGCATTACCGGGAACGCCTGAACACCGGGTAGCGAACGCAGTAATTCGCGCACGTCATCCATTACCTCCCAAGCGCTACGGCGACTGCCCCAGTCGGTCATGTTAATAATGATGAAACCGCTGTTAAAATTTTCGATATTACCAAAGCCGCGCGGGGCGCGTACCACCACACGCTCAAGCTCACCCGCGTCTATGAAAGGAGTCAGGCGTGTTTCGATTTCATCCATGTAATCCATCATGTAATCGAAGGTGGCCCCTTCAGGGCCATTCACCAGCACAATGAAGTTGCCGCGATCCTCTTGAGGCGTGTACTCATTAGGCAGCTGGGTGGCAAGCCAGGCGGTGGCAGCCATTAGCAAAGCGAAAAGCCCAACCACCAGCCAGCGGCGTGCCAGTAACCATTCAAGTATGTGCTGATAATGTTGCTGAGTGCCGTTAAGTAGCCGCTGTACGCCTCGGCCAATAGCGCTATCGTGCATGCCTGGCTTCAGAATCTTGGATGCCATCATGGGGGTTAGCGTAAGGGCGAGTAGTGTCGAGAAGACAACGGCGGATGCCATGGTAAGCGCAAACTCGGAGAACAGGCGGCCGATATCGCCCTGCAGCATGCTCAATGGCACAAATACCGCGACCAGCACGAGAGTGGTAGCGATAACCGCAAAGGCAATTTGTCGCGTGCCTCTAAAGGCCGCCACCAGCGGCGTTTCACCGTAGTCGTGCATCCGGCGATTGATATTTTCCAGTACCACGATAGCGTCATCGACAATCAACCCAATCGCCAGAACTAAGGCGAGCAAGGTAAGCAGGTTGATTGAAAAGTTCATGGCGGCAAGCGCGATAAACGCACCGATAACGGCGATTGGCACGGTAACGGCAGGCACTAGCGTGGTGCGTAAATTCCCCAGGAACAAAAAGATAACGATGACCACCAGGCCCATGGCGATAAACAGGGTCATTACCACCTGTTCAATCGCCCCGGAAACAAACACAGATGCGTCGTAGTTCAGGGTAAGCGTCATACCCTCCGGTAGCGTATCCTGAAGGCGTTCAAGCTCACGCTGAACGGCGCTGGAAAGCTCGATGACATTCGCCGTCGACTGCATGATCATACCCAGCCCGACCATCGGAATGCCATTGGCTCTAAACACCGAGCGATCTTCGACCGAGCCGACTTCTACCCGCGCGACATCCGCCAGACGTACCAAGTAGCCGTTATCGCCTTGAGTAAGTGATAGGCGTTTAAAGTCATCGGCGGTTGCGAAGCTGCGCGGTAGGCGAACGATGAACTGGCGGTCTTGCGATTCGATCGAGCCTGCTGGTAGCTCAACGTTTTCTGCGCGGAGCGCATCCTCAATATCACCCACGGTCAAGCCCCGGGCAGCAAGCGCGTTACGGTCAAGCCATACACGCATGGCGTAGTCTCGGCCACCGCCGACGCGAACACGGGCGACCCCCGGCTGAACAGATAGGCTATCGACCAGAAAGCGGTTGGCGTAATCGGTAAGCTCGGTAATTGAGTAGTCGGCGCCTGAAAGGCTCAGCCATACGACAATTTCCTCACTGCTGTCCGCCTTGGTGACTTCCGGGGTGTCGGCATCGTCTGGCAGGTTACGCAAGGCGCCTGAGATGCGATCCCGAATATCGTTCGCGGCAGCGTCGATATCCATTTCAATGCCAAATTCGATTTCAACGCGTGAGCGGCCGTCCTCGCTTTGTGAGGTAATTAGCTCGATGCCCTCGACGCCAGCAATTCGATCTTCCAACACCTGAGTAATCCGCGTTTCGACCACATTGGCGGCGGCCCCGGGGTAGCGAGTATCAATACTGACAATCGGAGGATCTACAGTAGGGTATTCCTGCAGTGGAAGCCGGTTAAGCGCGAGTAAACCAAAAGCGATAATCAGCGCGGCAATCACCATGGCGAGCACGGGCCGCTGAACGGAAATATCGGATAGGCGCATTAGCGATCAGCCTCCAGCAAGGCGCGGATATCCGTTTCACCATCCATGATGCCTAACAGGCGTACTTCGAGGCCGTCTCTTGCCAGCTGCAGGCCATGTACGACCACTAGATCGCCTGCGTTAATACCTTCGAGAATTTCGACCTGGCCATAGCGCCGCTCGCCAATCACGACCTCGTGTCTTTCAAGGCGTGGGGCATCACCGCTTTGGTCGATCAGCATTACATAGTGCTGGTCACCACTGGGTTCGAGTGCCGCTTCCGGCAATACCACCGCATCCCGTACGCGCTGCTGAACGATTACTTCCATCAGCATCCCTGGGCGCAGGCGCATGCCTGGGTTTTCCAGCACGGCGCGAACGCTGACGCTTCGCGAGACAGGATCAATGCGCGTCCCGATGCTGGCGATTTCTCCGCTAAATACTTCATCAGGGTAGGCCGCCGTAGTGGCGCTTAGTGTAAGCCCCTTTGAAAGGCGTCCTAGAAAGCTTTCGGGAACGCTAAAGTCGAGCTTCATGACGTCGAGCTTATCGAGCGTGGCAAGCTCCATGCCGGGTGTGACCAGCGTGCCCGTGCTGATGTTACGAAAGCCCGCCCGACCGCTAAACGGGGCTTTAATCTGGTAATTGGTAAGGCGAGCTTCAAGCGCCTGGATATCAGCCTGTGTTTGGCGAAGCTGTGCTTGAAAGTCTTCTACATCCGCGCGGGCGGCCAGATTGCGATCCTGCAGTTGGGTGGCGCGGCCAAGCGCGTTACGCCGCTCGTCACTTATGGCCTGCGCGGAACGCAGTAAAGCTTGTTCTTCGGTATCTTCCAAGCGTACCAGCAGCCGCCCCTGTTCGACCTGTTCGCCATCTTTAAAGTTAATTTCGGCAACAATCTCGGTTACCGTGGCCGATAGCGTAACGCTTTCATCGGCACGCAGGGTGCCCAATGCTTCTAGCGGGTCGGACCAGGTGGTTGCTTCAGCACGGCTGCCAATAACGGGAAGCGCTGCCTGCCCGGATGTTTGTGCCAGCGTGGGCCCGGAAAAAACCACAATGAATGACAAAAGCAAAAACGGTCGGACATACGCGGACATAAGCTTCTCAGTATTAGGCTTGGAGGCGGTTTGTTAACCCAGGAAAGGTTGGCCTTCCCATCGGGTGTGCGTCTGATGACGCCTTCTATGCTCTCCAGCAGCTATTAAAATACGGTCTTGGTTAGCGTTTTTGTAAGGTGCAATGAAGCGTGAAGAAAAATTTTATTACTGCCTTGAGCTGTTAAAATGCGGTTTTTTACACCCTCCCAAGAGCTATTTTCTATGGTTTATGATGTCGTGGTTATCGGCGCCGGTGCGGCTGGCTTAATGTGTGCGGCACAGGCCGGTTACGCAGGCCGACGTGTGCTGGTAATTGACCACGCCAACAAAGCAGGTAAAAAGATACTCATGTCAGGTGGGGGCCGCTGCAACTTTACCAATCTTGGCACGACACCTCAGCATTTTTACTCTGAAAATCCGTATTTTTGTATTTCTGCGCTAAAACGTTACCGCCCCGAACACTTTGTGGAGCTGGTTGACCGGCATGGCGTGGAGTACGTTGAGAAAGCGCCCGGCCAACTATTTTGTGCAACGTCTGCCAAAGAAATCGTACGTGTATTATGGACTGAATGTGAGTGGGCAGGCGTTGAAGTAAAGCTTAATACCCAGATCACGAAGGTCGTGAGGCAAGGCGAGGGTATGCGTCTTTCTACCTCAATCGGGGTTATTGATGCTGGGGTAGTGGTAGTGGCAAGCGGTGGTTTATCCATACCGACCATGGGCGCCACCGGGTTTGGTTATGAGCTTGCCCGCCAGTTTGGTCTGGAGGTATTGCCTACTCGAGCAGGGCTGGTGCCATTTACCTTGAGTGATTTCTGGAAAGACCGCAGTGCAAAGCTTTCAGGGGTCAGTTTGCCTGTGGCGGTTAGCTGTGCCGGGCGGCGTTTTGTCGAGCCCATGCTGTTTACCCATCGCGGGCTGTCGGGGCCTTCCATGCTGCAAATATCCAGCGTATGGCAGCCAGGTTCGCCCATTGAAATTGATCTACTAGCGAATGAAAATGCCGCGGATTCGCTACGCGAGGCACGTAAGATAACCCCTAAGCGTCAACTCTCGACCTGGTTAGGCGAGCGTTTCCCCAAACGATTTGCCCAGGCGCTCCTGGAGTGGTATCCCGACTCAAACCAGCTCAAGCCATTAGCCCAATACAGCAATGATGAGTTGGATCAATGGGCCGGTCGGCTTAATCAATGGCAGCTCAAGCCCGCAGGAACAGAAGGGTGGCGTACCGCTGAGGTGACTATGGGGGGAGTCAATACGGATGCGATATCATCTAAAACGTTTGAGGTAAAAGATCTGCCTCAACTGCGTTTTATAGGGGAAGTGCTGGACGTGACCGGTGAGCTTGGCGGGTATAACTTTCAATGGGCGTGGGCGAGTGGGGTTGCCTGTGGTCAAGCTTGCTAAATCGCATGATGCGACCTTGCAAGCTTAGTTAGAACGGTACTGGCAGTAACAAACTTAGGCAATGACGCACCTAGATAGTAACGGATGCAGCTGTCGGCAAGCTTAGGTGGCAATTTTTGCCAGGAGTTTTAGCTTGCGAAACAGCATGTAGCCCGCAAGCCCTTTTCTGCCAGCCGCCATTATTCCACCTGGGCGTCGTACGAGCTTATATGCCAGTAGGCCACCCGCCGCATACAATGGCAGTTTAATACTGCGCCAGCTTTGATCGAGCGGCGATGCCGAGCGCTGCAGATATTCGCTACATACTAAAATATCTACACGCTGCTGCTCTAACTGAGCCAGCAACGCCGCTTTACGTTCAGCACGGCTGGGCGGATTAACGCTCTTGTCGGTTTGCTTCATCTCCGTTCACCTCAAGCAGAGCACGATCGGCCGCTAGCTGTTTAAGCGTTTCTTTTAGCAGCGTATGGCGCTTGGCCTGACGAACACCAATGGCTGCCAGCAAAAAGCTAGCCGCTAACAGTACGCCTGCGCTTCCACCAATCGCCAATAGTCGGTAAGAGTCCCAAAAGATCACTACGATAAGAGCCGTTAATGTAGCAACGCCCAATAGCAGTAGCAGTAAGCTGGCACCCAATAAAAGAAACAGCGTGAACAGGCGGGCGCGCTCTTCTTCAAGCTCTAAAACCGCCAAACGCAAGCGGGTTTCACTGTTCGCAACCAGTGACTTCAGCAAGCGTTTGGCGGCAGAGAATACGCGTTGGGTTGGACCCAAAGACATTAGCGGCGTCCGAGCAGCATACCTACCAATACACCTACAGCGGTGCCGATACCGATGCTAGACCACGGGTTTTCATGCACGTAGCGGTCACAGCAATCTACTTGTTGTGAAATCGTTTCACGGGTGTCGTCATAGATACGCTCACCGCGTGCTTCAAGGCGCGCACGTGCAGTTTTAAGACGTCCCTCTGCACGAGTACGAAGATCGTGCATTTCACTGCTGGCGTCTTTTGACGTGGCTTTAACCAGCTCTTCTACCGTGTCGCTTAAATGACGCAGATCTTCTTTCCATTGATCAGCGCTGTTATCAGTACCAAATTGACGCTTAGCCATTTTGTCTTCCTTTGACGAATGAATTATTTAACCTATATCAGCATAGCAGCCGACACATGATAGACAAGCTCGTTTTGCTAACGGTTCAATCCAGTGGCACTAAATAATGGGTTTAAGCTAAAACCAATGCTTAGGCGATGAACGCGGTTGTCGTAATCAATCATGCTTTCACCGTAGCCATAGTAATACTGCACGTGGGCTCGCAAATTGTTAAACGTGGGCCAGCTATAGTCGATCTGAGTACCATGATGCCCTGCGCTGGGGTTGCCTCGCCATTGGCCACTGATTTCATGATTGTTCTCAAGCCGCTTAGCAAGCCGAATATCGCCGTAACCCATATACCGCTCGATATCGGGATTATCGTCATCGCTTTCTGATTCTGGCACACGCCAATGGGGAGCTAATGTCAACGCCCAATCGCCGCGCTGAAAAATGCTTTCCAAATAGACGCGATTCCAGCTTCGCGAAAGTGGGTCAGAGCGACCGTTGGACTGATGGTTAAAGGACACTCGATTGCGCGTATTGACCCATCCTAAAGCGCTCCAGGCATTATCGAAGTCGATAAATATTTCGGGCTCGTAGTTGGTTTCCCGAAACGGTGAAGAGGCATCGGTATTGTATGCCTGCCACCAGCTGCGCTGGGTATAGCCGAAGTAGACATCTCCCACACGACCGAAAATATCTTCCGCTAAATTTACCTTAACGCTGAGCTGAAACTTGACTTCGTTACTATCAGGCCCGGCATCAGTGGTGACATTGCGAAAATTCTCATTGTTTTGCTTGGCATTGTAACTAACCGGGAATAAGTAGTTAGTGCGATGCGTGGTAATAGAGAAGGGATTTCGAGTGGACTCTTGCTCCAATTGACGGCGTTCAATGAGATCCTCACGCGCCTGTTCCACAGGCAGCGTTTCATCAGCCACATCGGCTGATGACTCATCAGACGCGTGCATTTGCTGCAACTGCTGGTTAAGTTGATAGCGCTCATTATCAAGCGCACGGATACGTGCTTCAATTTCTTCTTTCGATTCTGCTAATGCGGCGTTACCGAGCATTTCGGCGCTTAGCAATACCGTTAGACCGACCAACATCAGTTTTCGGATGACCATCTAGGTGGCTCGCAAATAGGGGAGAACAATTATCAAGGTTGTTTCTATACACGCGGAGGGTGTAAGTCAACTCCTCTTCATTGCGCTTATCCTTAGAACGCCTGACAATAGCAACTGTTTCCGTATCGGCGGGTTTTAATAATGTCTGTGAGGGCATGATTGACGTGGTGAGATTTGCTGGCAGTTGGCTAGTTAGAAGCCTGTTTTTGCTGTGGGTATTGATGGCTTGCGTTCATGTTCACGCGGCCGATTACCCCCCACTTGACCGGGTACCCCCCCAAAAAGAGCTGGCCGAAAGGCTCGCCGAATTAGATGCGGCTGAAGGCGAACTTACACCCCAACAAGGGCGTGATAAAGATGCACTCGCAGCTGCCTTGCAGGCCTATGAGCGATTAAGCGCGGTTGAAGAGCGGTTGTCGGCATTAACTCAGCGTGTCGAGCAGGCGCCAGAACAGCGGCAGCTCTTGGAGCGCCAACTCAATGACATTAACGATGATAGTCAGCAATTAAGCGTTACCGATTTAACCGACACGCCGCTTGATACGCTCGAAGCGCAGCAGACGGATGCTGTCGTAGAGCTACAACAGTTGCAGAGCCAACTGGCGGAAGTGAATTCGCAGCTTCTTTCTGCTCAAACCCTACCCGAGCGAGCTCAGCAGTCAATTTCTGAAGCGCTTCAGCGCATTGAAGTCTTACGTCGCCAGCACGATGAGCGGGAAGCGCTCCTGGCTGACCGGCAGCTTTCTCCTCTGAACGATGCTCAACTGATCCAGCTACGCCTAGAGCGCGCCTTAGCGGAGCGAGAGGTCACTTATAATCAGCGCGAGTTAAGCGCCAATAGCCGGTTACGTGAGCTGGCGCAGCAGCGGCGTGATCTGCTTTCAATGCAGATCGACCGTCAGGAGCAGCGCTTAAATTTACTACAGGGAGCGATTGATCGGCAGCGCCGTCTGCAGTCGGAACAGGCGATCGCCGATGCCGCCAGGGATGATCCTTTAATTGCCGAAGGGCATCCCGTTGTCTTACGTGCCCAGCAAATTAACCAAGAGCTTAGCTTGGAGCTGCTGCGTGCGACGGATCGTTCCAACAGCATTGTGCGTGAGAATATCGAAGCGCAGCGTCAGTTGGATCATGTGCGTCAGCTGCAGCGCAGTCTTAACGAGCAAATCGATGCTATCCGTGGCAGCCAGTTACTCTCACGGATTCTGCGTGAGCAGCGTCAATCATTGCCATCGATTGTGCCGCGTCGTGATCTTCAGGACGAAATTGCCGACCTGCGACTAAAGCAGTTTGACTTGATTCGCCAGCGCGACCAGTTACGCCAAGGCGAGCGGCTGGCGACCCAGCGCCTGGAAGAGGCTGGACTTGAGGTGACCCCCGGCTTGGTCAGTTCGCTTTCACGGCTTTACCAGTCGCGCCGTGAGCTGGTTGAACAATTAGAGCAATCTTATGGCAGCCTGCTAAGTGCTGCCATTGAGCTGCAGCTTAATCAGCAACAGCTATTGACCACTACCCGAGAGCTGCGTACGACCATCGATGAGCAGTTGTTTTGGGTGGCTAACAGCCGACCGCTGGATCTGAATTGGATGCGCCAACTGCCCCACAACGCGCGCCAGGAGTGGCGAGAAGGCGAGTGGCGAGCCATTTTGCCCAGTCACTGGAAGGGCGTTTCCTGGGAGGTGCTCAGCGGTGCCCCTCTGGTACTGGTAAGCCTGTTATTAGTGGGTTTGCGGCGGCGTATCAAGGCAGGTCTTGCTGCCATTCATTCACAGATTGGTCGCTTAAAAAGCGATACCCAACTGCATACCCCAAAAGCGGTGCTCTTAAACGCGCTGCTCGCGATCCCCGGGCCGCTAGCGCTGGCGGGCGTAGGACTAGGACTTAGCGCAACCCAGGGCGCATTGGCCCATAGCGTTTCACCAGCGTTGCTGCAATTGGCCTTAAGCTGGGCCGTGGTGGCGTGGGGGCGCAGGTTATTAGTGGCTGACGGCGTGGCCGAACGACATTTTACCTGGTCGGCTCATTACAATGCTCGGCTGCGCGAACTGCTGCGTGGGCTAGGGTTAGCATTAGTGCCAGTGGTGGCCATTGCGGCCATGTCAGAACAGATGGAAACCCCATTGGCGATGCGGCCTGTCGCCATGGCGCTGATTACGGTAGGGCTTCTGGCCATGAGCTGGTGGCTAGCCCAGCTGATTTTGTCGCATATACCGTTTTTTGGCGTTCGTCTGTTTCGATTGATGCTGGGGCTTGCCATGGCATCCATACCGCTCGTGTTACTGGGGCTGATGGTATGGGGGTATGAATATACGGCGCTACGCCTGGTGGGCCGCTTTGCCATTACGCTGTACCTGCTGGGGCTATGGATTGTGGTCGAGGCAACGGTGGTGCGCAGCTTGGCCGTTGCCGCCAGGCGGCTTGCCTATCGACGCGCTCTGGCTCGCCGCCGGGCGCAGGTGCAGGAGGGGGCTGAAGGTGGGCTTGAAGTAGTGGAAGAGCCACCGCTGGATATGGAGAAAATCAACAGCCAGTCGCTGCGCCTTTCCAAACTGATTCTGCTGATTGGTTTCAGCGCACTTTTGTACCTGGTGTGGGCAGACCTGTTATCCGTGCTGGGTTATCTGGATCACGTCTCGCTATGGGATGCCGAAGAGGGCGATTTGGTCGGCGATACGCTGTCGATTTCCGATGTGTTTACGGCACTCTTGATTGTGGCCATTACTATTATCATGGCGGGCAACCTGCCGGGACTTTTGGAGGTCATGGTGCTATCTCGCCTGGCGTTAAAGCAGGGTAGCGCCTACGCCATAAGCTCGCTGCTTTCCTATGCAATTGTAGGCACGGGCATTGTGATGGCGCTGGCGACGCTAGGCGTGTCGTGGGATAAACTGCAGTGGCTGGTGGCGGCGCTCAGCGTGGGCTTGGGGTTTGGCTTGCAGGAAATTTTTGCCAACTTCATTTCAGGTTTGATTATTCTTTTCGAGCGCCCTATTCGAATTGGCGACACGATTACGCTTGGCAACCTGCACGGTACCGTAAGCCGTATTCGGATACGCGCCACCACGGTTACAGACTTTGATCGTAAAGAGATCATTATCCCCAATAAGACCTTTGTCACCGATCAGCTGATCAACTGGTCGCTTTCCGATAACATCACTCGGGTGGTGTTGACCTACGGCGTTGCTCACGGCTCTGATTTAGACAAAGTGCATCGACTTTTGCGCCAGGCGGCTGACGAGAACGAGCGGGTGCTGGCTGACCCGGAACCCCAGGTTTTCTGCTTAAGCTATGGCAACCACAGCCTCAATTTTGAGCTGCGCATCTTTGTTAATGACCTGGTGGATCGCTTGTTTGCGGCGGATGAAGTGAACTGCCGGGTGGATCAGCTGTTCCGGGAGGCAGACGTTCGAGTCGCTTTCGAGCAGATGGATGTCTGGCTGCACCGTGACAAGGGGGAAGCCGCCAAGGTGCAGTCGATAAAGCGGCTGCCGCCCGCCACGCTTAGCTAGCCTTGTTTGATGGCGTGAAGAAGAAACTCCCGATTGCCGTCTCCACCGGTGATCGGGCTTTCCTGCCAGTGCTGTACGGCTAACCCGCAGGCGCTGCACGCCGTACGAATTTTCTCCTCAACAACCTTGTAGTCAGCCGCTCGACGAACCACTCCGCGCTTATCAAGCGCTCCTGGGGTTAATTCAAACTGCGGCTTGACCAGGGAAATAAGCTCACCGCCAGGCGGCAGCAGCGCAGCGATTTCAGGCAGGATCAGGGTTTGTGAAATAAACGAAACGTCCATCACCGCGATATCAAGCGGGAGTGTCGCGATAGCTTCTTGGAGCGCTGGGGATGTGCTCATATGCCTGGCATTGAGGCCTTCCAGGCACGTCACCCGCGGGTCTGTGCGAAGTGAATCGACAAGCTGCCCGTGGCCTACTTCAATCCCTATCACCTGACGTGCGCCATAGTGCAGCGCGCAATCGGTAAAGCCCCCTGTTGACTGGCCAACGTCCAGCACGACTAACCCATCAAGGCGTTTATTTAAAACGTTCAGTACGCTTTCAAGCTTTAAACCGGCGCGCGAGACGTAGCGCTCTTCCGGGTCATCATCGACCTGTAAGCGCGTCTCTATCGGCCATTTTTCTGAAGGTTTGATCAGCGCATGCGGGTGCGCCTCAAGGCGAACACGGCCATGGCGAATAAGTCGCTGGGCACGGGTACGCGAACTGGCAAGCCCCTGGCTAACCAGCAGTTGATCGAGTCGTAACATAGAAGACATGGGTTAATTAAGCGCGGTTATGGCTGATTAATTGACGAGTGGGCGCCTTCATTGGCCTGTAGCTCGGTGTCTGGCAAACGAGCGCCCCCCCAGCTGCGATATAGATACTGTTTGACGTCTTCAAGCTCTTCATCGGCTACCGTTGCCAGCTCACCGTGCTCCAGAGGATCAAAGTGATAGATATATAGCCGCGAGGTAAACTGATCAAAGGGCAGAGACGCCTCGCCAAAGCGCTCACCGTGACCGGCAGTGCTCACAACGACGCCATCTCCCCAATCCTGACCGCTGTCATTATTGGGGTTATAGAAATACAGGCGCATTATATCCGATGGATCAAGCGATGCGCGCAGTATTGTGATGGCATGCCAGCCAATGAAGCGGGCGGCGCTATCGGTAATCGCAATACCCGCCGGTTGAGGGTGGATAAGGGGCTGATTGCCATTGTAGAAAGGATGATAGCAGGCATAGAAATGGCGTATAAAAGAATCAATATTCGTCAGTTGCCCTGTGGCAACGTCAACATTGATGCAAAATCCGCGGCCTGACCACCAGCCATGAAACTCAGGGTTCACCCAGCGGTGGGGGTCACCTTCACGGCCAATACAGCGCCTGCCCATTTCCGCATAAATGCGGTCAAGCTGGGGCACCACAATCAGCGAAACGGGGTCTAGATCTATCGGGAGCTCTGTCGCCACCCCCGACTGGCTCTCTTTAGAGGAGATCGGCTGCCCCTCAAAATGTACGATGATTTCATCATCGCGCGCCGCCCAGGCCACCATTTGCAGCAAGTAGTCCGGGTCGTTATACGCCCACATGGAAAGCGCCCTGGCCGACTGACAGGTAGGATTATTGCCCTGGCCTACCCCTAAAGGGAGTCCCAGCATGCATAAAACCCCTTCAAGTAAGCGCGCCCGGGGCGTGGTGAGTTCACCGTAGGCAAGATTTAGACGTGCCTGAGTCCAGTCGGAAAGCGGCAAATTCAGCTGGCGCCACATGGCGGGTGCCACTGGCGGCTGATACAGAATGCCCCGTTCAAGCAGCAGCGCCAAGCCATAGACTGCCTGCGCGGTGGCCGGATAAATGGCGCTACGGATCAGTGCATGAACCAGTTCGCGATAACACAGTAGGCAGTCGCGCCCGGTCGAGGATAGGCCCATCGCTTCGGTGAGTAGATAATCGCCCTCTTCAAGTAGGTGGCGCATTAACACGGCGTGGTAGGGGGACACCAGCCCGGTATCGTGCATGGCGCGGGCGAACCCCGTGGCCTCGGCTTGTAAAGCCGAAGTGTCCATCCGTTCAAGGCGCTCACGATAGATGTCCACGCCTGGGTCTTCACGACAGGCCTGGGTAGGGCCGAAGAGTGAGCTTACTAAGCGATCAGCGCCTTGTCCGCTTGCCCCCAAATCAATATCCGGATTTGCCTGGCATAGCGCAATCTGGGTAATCATCTGCTTGATAGCGTCTACCTGAATAGGTCGCTGCTTCAAGATTCGCCAGATTTCATCGATCAATTGATCAATTACATGCTCATAGCCAATACGTTCGGCAAGATGGCTAAATAGCTGTCGAGTAATCGTCGAGAGCCGCCCTTGAGTTTCCCGCTCGGCTTCACTGGGCGTACCAAATAGCAGCCAGAGATTAATCGCCATGACCTGCGTCAGATAGTGGCGCGCCTGCTCCTGAGAGAGCAGTGAATGCTGATAGCCCCCTTTGGCCACAGCAAGCAAACGTAATTCGCTTAATGCCTCAATAACCACTACGTTGGCGTCGGCACTCTTCAGCGAGAACGTCGTGAGCGTAGGCACTAGATATTGAGGCGTTTCCCAGTCTGAACCTGCAAAAACGCCCGAAGCTTCAATGGCTGCCGCACGCGTTTCAAGCGCTGCACAGCCGCCGGGCTGTAATAACACCCGGCGGGTGGTGTCCAGTACTCGGGGAAGCTTTCCGGGCTTGGAAAAAGCGGGTGCGTCGGCTAGTAGCGCCACCGCTTCGTCTAGTTTGTGCAGCAGCTCGTCAAGCTTGCCGGCGTTTGAAAGCGACTCGATATGAGGCGTCACAATGACTCCTTGTCCCGGTAATAGCTGGGATTATACATAGAAGTCGAGGTCTTCCTGACGTTTAAGGAGATCGCGCATGGTATGTGCGTCATCGCCCTTGAAGTAAATCAGCCCCCAGTGGGTACCAAAAGCGGTGCGCTTAGTAACCGTTTCTTCAACCGGCGAGGTCAGCTCATGAGACTCAAAGTAAGCGTGATCTTCGGTCTCTTCCGGGATTTCAAGGCGGCTGACAACGCGACGTCGCGGGTAAACGCCGAAACAACCGGCAAACCCGTTGGCATCGACCACCTCCTTGGGAAAGAACGCGGTGATTTCGTCGGGCGTGCTTTTTGGATCAAACACCAGCATGGACGCTTGATAGGCGTTAAACCCGTAAACACGTTCCAGCAGCTCAAATACTTTAAAGCCAGGCGGACGATAGGCGACTTCGCCAAAGTACATTTCGCCGTCGCTTGTAACGAAGTATTCGGGATGAATCAAGCCAAATTCAATATCGAAGGCCTTAATCAGCTTTTCAATCTGAGTCGTAATCTGATCACGGTATTTTTCAAGCTCGGGGGAGGCGGGCACAAACACGGAATAGCCTAGTGTTACGTATTCCGAAATATTCAAAAAGGCGATTTTGCCGTTATGAATCCACGCTTCAACCGCAAATTCCCATCCATCCAGGTGGGACTCCATCAACACCGGAAATTCCTCTTCAGGAATGGCATCAATCTCGTCAGGGGTGCGAATCACACGGTGCCCAAGGCAGCCCGCTTTATCAAACGCTTTAAGGTGAATAGGATCATTTGGATCGCCATCGAGCTTAAGCAGCGTCTGGTTGACGCGTTTCAAAAAACGTACAACGTCTTCTTTATCATGCGCTTCTTCAAAAATCCCCACGCGGATGCCACCCAGCTGGGCGCGCCGTTTCATCAAAGCTTTATCGCGCAGCAGCAGTGACTGGCCATAAAGGCGTGGATTATCAAGCAGAACGGAATTGATGGCGCCAGCCCATTCAACCGTTTCTTCAAACAGCGGAATCGCGACGTCTACGCCTTTTTCTTTAAGCGTTTCGGCAATTTCTAAAGAGCGGTCATTGAGGCGTTCGAAATTCCAGGCGACATGGGGTATTTCATGTTGCTGGCAATACTCCTCAGCCCAGTCAGGAGCCACCACGATATAGCGTCGGTCAAATTTTTCTGCTGCTTCGATGGCGTTTAGGCTCCAGCCAAGCAGTGCGATATAACCTTTATTTGGATCCTTCTGCATAATCGTTACTCCTGTAGGGGGGGGTATGCCTTTCTTCTTCCTTCTCTTCTTCCTTCTATTCACCCTACACGATGCCTGTCATATCGGCTAATTAGCACTTCGTTAAGTGGGCGGTTAGCGCTTATTAACGCTTTAAGACACGTGATCTAAGGCTCTACTGGTTGGGTTATGGTACGCTAAGGCCGGAAAATTTTACGTTCAAATGGCAAGAGGGATAGGCCAAGATGGCGGCCAAGCCGATTTATAGGGTGGTGGTTCACCAACAGGGTGAAATTTGGGATTTATACGTCCGCGAGATATTTCAAAGCGAACTCTGGGGCTTTATTGAAGTCGAGGAGTTTGTCTTTGACGATGCGTCACGGGTAGTCGTTGATCCTGCAACCGAAAAATTGCAGCGAACCTTCGAGGGCGTCAAGCGTAGTTACCTGCCTTTAAATGCGATTGTGCGTATTGATGAGGTGGAGCGCGAAGGACCTTTGAAGGCAGTTAAAAGCGATGCCCGCGTTGCTGAGTTTCCTCGTCCCTTTCCTCTACCGCCGCGTAGCGAAGGGTAAGCGCCCAAGACAAGCGCGACGCTGTTAGCGCTGGTGGCTTCGTCCGCCATGCAGCGTTTTTTTAATCAGGACATGACGTCATGCAAGCAGATAAATTTCGTTTCTCATGTGTTGCAGCCGCTGCCAGCGTGCTGCTAAGTGTGGCCAGTACACAGGCAATTGCACAAACCGATAATCAGGCCTGGGTAAGCGATGCGTTAAGCACTTATGTACGCAGCGGCCCCACTGATGGATATCGTATTATCGGTACACTCAATGCGGGTGAGCAGGTAGAGGTACTGGAAGAAAGCGGTAATTACACGCGTGTGCGGGGTGGCAGCGGTGATACGGTATGGGTGCTGACTGATGAGCTTCAGGAAACCCCTAGCGCACGCGAGCAATTACCGGTTCTGCAAGACCGTGTCGATGAACTTACGGCTGAGCTTGCGGGGATCAACGATACCTGGGAGCAGCGTACTTCCTCCATGACCGAAACGCTGGAAATACGTGAACAGCGGATCAGCGATCTTGAAGCGCGCAACAATGAGCTGGATAGCGAAACCGAGCAGTCGCGCCAGCAGGTGCGTGCTTTACAGGCGCGTCTGGACACTCAGGAAGAAGACCTGCTGATGCGCTATTTCATGTATGGCGGTGGCGTGGCGGGTGCTGGCCTGCTCGTGGGGCTTATCGTGCCGCACTTGCCGCGTCGGCGTAAAAAGCGTGATCGCTGGTTCTAAGCTTGCCGCTGTTTCAGAGCCTGTAAAAAAGTGAAGGTGATCTCAATGAGTACTTCCTGGCGACAGCGTTGGCAAGAAGGCCGAATTGGTTTTCACTTGGATCAGCCGCACCCGGCGCTAGTTCACTACTGGCCCACGCTTGAGGTCGAGTCCGGCACGAAAGTGCTAGTTCCCTTATGCGGCAAAAGCCTGGATATGCGCTGGTTGGCGGAAGCTGGGCACCCCGTATTAGGAATTGAGCTGGCGCCGGAGGCGATTGAGCAGTTTCTGGCCCAGCGCTCGATTGGCGTATCACGCTACGCTCAAGCGGGGTTTGAAATCTCGCGCCAGGGGAGTGTGGAGCTTTGGTGCGGAGATTTTTTTCATCTCCACATACAGCAGGCAGCGGAGGTAGGTGCGTTTTATGATCGCGCCTCGCTCATCGCATTGCCGCCGGCAACGCGAGAACGCTATGCGTTTCACCTGGCTCAATTAGTTCCACCTGGTGCCAAAGGCTTGCTGGTCAGCATAACTCATCAGGATGATGAAGCAGGCCCGCCGTATAGCGTGCCCGGCGACGAAATAGCCCAGCTGTTTACGCCGAATTTTCGTGTAACGCTGTTAGAGAAGGGTAGCCCCGATGAGCGGGGCCGTACTGAATCGGTATGGTCGCTTAAGCGGCGCGGGCCACCGCTGTAGTGTGCCCCACGCTGCGTTAGCGGTCTTAACGGGCAAGCAGGCGGCCAAGTTCGGGGTCGTTGAATGCCCGGTTCAGGCCGTCGCTCAAAAGGTCATTGAGCATACGGGTGTTGGTGTCTTCACCCGGCTTGACTGCGTAGCCTTGAGTGCGGCGTGAGGTATAGGTGCCGGTGTACGTCGTGCCTTTATTTTTGGCAATCGCGCGGAAAACACCTTCAAGGCGGGCCTCGTCCACTAACGGCTGGCCGCTGTCACCACGTCCGTAATGCAAACTGGCAAGCTCAAGCGTCAGCGTAGGGCGGCCCTGGGCCTGCTCTGTTGTGGGGTTAAAGCCCATTTCGCGAACCGCACGCTCGGCTTCCGCCTGCAGTTGGGGAATCAGCTCGTGGCTGTTAACCGTGATTTGCGCGGTTGACATATTGCCACCCGCCCGCGTACCGATCACTTCACTTTCCCGGCCATCGACGGCAACAACTGTTACCTGCTGGCCTGATCCGGTTTGCGGTACGTTGCCACTGCGCTCTGGGCTAAGCTGAAGATATTGGGGGCTTGCACAGCCCGCTAACCAAACGCCTGCCAAAAGCACACCTGAAAGACGTAAAAACTGGCGCCGAAGCATATTTTTCTCCGCTATTACGGTTTGTTTCAAGAAGGTGTCTTTGAGAACGTGTCTTAAAAACTGCCTTTGAGTTTCTCTATACAAACTATGCCGTTGTTACGCCTTAAATACCAGCAAGATACCGTCAGCACTCATGAGTTTATGCTGATAAAGGTTGATGCTGGAATGACGTTTTAAACTACCCGTGACCGTTCTGCAGCCAGTGCTTCATCCTTAAAGCGGTGCCACTGGCGAGGGTAGGCATAGAGATGCTGCCCGCGGCGCATTTGAAGGCGCTCAAAATCAGCATGGCGCACGGTGGCAAGCCAAGGCTTGGCTAACCAGTCCGCCTCCAGTTCGACGCGCACTTCTGCACCCACTGGTGAAATGGCGGTGACCACTACCGGTAAATGGCAGGTGTCGCTTGGCTGCTCAGCCAGACGTACTTCATGCGGACGCAGCAGCAGCTCTTCGGTGCCATTCGGCAGGTCAACGTGTAAATAGGCATCGCCACAGGTTAAAACGGCGTTATTAACGTTGCCTTCCAAGTGGTTTACATCGCCTAGAAACTCAAACACAAAGCGGTTTTTGGGCGAATGATAAAGCGTATCGGGGGCGTCAATTTGCTCGATACGCCCGTTACTCATCACCACGACACGGTCGGAAAGCTCCAGAGCCTCTTCCTGATCGTGGGTGACAAACACGCTGGTAAAGTTAAGCTCGCTATGCAGGCGGCGAAGCCAGCGGCGCAGGTCTTGACGGACTTTTGCATCAAGCGCACCAAACGGTTCATCAAGCAGCAGGACATCTGGTTTTACCGCTAGTGCACGGGCCAGTGAAACCCGCTGCTGCTGGCCGCCCGAAAGCTGTGCTGGGTAGCGCTTGGCCAAGTGCTCAAGCTGGACCATTTCCAGCAGGCGAAAAACGCGAGCGCGAATCTCACCGCTTGAAGGGCGCTCTTTTTTGGCCATTACCGTCAGGCCAAACGCGACGTTGTCATACACGCTCATATGACGGAAAAGTGCGTAGTGCTGAAATACGAAGCCAATTCGCCGGTCACGCACGTGCACGTTGCTGACATCGCGGTCGCCGAACAGGATCCTGCCCGGTTCGGGCGAGCGGTCGGCGTTTTCAAGCCCCGCAATAATGCGTAGCAGGGTAGTTTTGCCCGAGCCTGAGGGTCCCAATAAGCCCACCAGTTCGCCTTCATGGATATCCAGATTGACAGGCTCAAGGGCCAGTGTTTTGCCAAAATGCTTTGCAATATTCTGTAAGCGAATGCTCATAAGAGCGCCTCCCGACGCGATGCGCGCCATTCCAAGCTTGCCTTGGCCGCCAGGGTAAGTAGAGCGATCAGGGCCAGCAACGCGGCACAGGCAAAGGCGCCCACCGCGTTGTAATCCTGGTAAAGCTGTTCAAGGTGAAGGGGCAGCGTATTGGTTTGACCACGGATCGCGCCTGACACCACCGATACTGCGCCAAACTCACCCACCGCCCGGGCGTTGGTTAAAATGACCCCGTAAAGCAGCGCCCAGCGGATGTTGGGTAGCGTGACTCGCCAAAAGGTTATCCAGCCTTTCGCGCCCAGCGTAGCCGCGGCCTCTTCCTCGCGCGAGCCTTGTGCCTGCATCAGGGGAATAAGCTCGCGGGCAACAAATGGGCAGGTCACAAACACGGTGACCATCAAAATACCCGGCCAGGCAAACATCAGTTGAATATCATGACCATCCAGCCAACTGCCTATCCAGCCATTGCGCCCGTAAAGCAGCAGATAAATAAGCCCTGCCACTACCGGTGAAACTGCAAACGGGATATCGATCAGGGTTTGCAGAATTCGCCTGCCCGGGAAGCTGAAGCGAGTGACCAGCCATGCCAGAGCAACGCCAAATATCAAACAGATAGGAATGGTAAGCAGGGCAATCCCGAGCGTTAAACCAATCGCATGCAGGGTGAAGTAATTGCTGACGTTAGACCAGAAAACCGCCATGCCCTGTGAAAACGCCTGAGCGAAGATAGCCACCAGTGGCAAAAGAAGAAACAGCGCCGACAGTACTAACGCCGCGCTAATCAGCAGGCGTTTAACGGCCGGTGCATCACCGATTCGACGCATTAGCCTTTACCTCCGTGCAAGCGGCGGACAAAGCGGCCCTGCCAGACATTAATGGCAAGCAGTAGGGCAAGCGAAACGAACAGCACTACTGAAGCAATGGCAGACGCGCCCGCGTAGTCGTACTCCTGCAGCTTGACAAAAATCATCAAGGCGGTAATTTCAGTTTCGTAGGGCATATTGCCCGCGATAAAAATAATCGCGCCAAATTCGCCAAGCGAGCGCACAAAGGCAAGCCCCGTGCCGGTAACCAGGGCTGGCCACAAATGCGGCATGATGACCCGGCGAAAGGCGACCCCGTCGGTGGCACCTAGCGACATGGCGGCTTCATCGACTTCAGCAGGTAAATCCTCTAATACCGGCTGAACGGTGCGCACTACAAACGGAATGCTGGTGAACGCCATGGCAAGCGCAATACCCACCCAGGTGTAGGCGACCTGAAAGCCCAACGGCTCAAGCAGGCGTCCCATCCAGCCGCTGCCCGCATACAGGGTGGCGAGCGTAATACCTGCAACCGCCGTGGGTAGGGCAAAGGGCAGGTCCATCAGCGCATCAAGCAGGCGTTTGCCCGGAAACTCATAGCGAACCAGTACCCAGGCCAGCAGCAAGCCAAATACGGCATTGATCAAGGCGGCGACTGCTGCGGCACCGATGGTGACCATATAGCTTGCGACAATCCGCCCTTCGGTAATGATCGCCCAGTATTGGGCAAGGCTCAGCTTGGAGAGTTGGCCAAACAGCCCCGTAATAGGCAATAAAAGTACCAGCGAGATAAATAGCACGCTGATACCCATTGAAAGACCAAAACCCGGCAACACGCGAGTGTTGCCGGTTAGACGTAATGCTCGGCTCATAATGTTTTGTTAACGACGCTGCAATTGATCAAGAAGTGCACCACTTTCAAAGTGATTGGTCATCGCCTCATCCCAGCTACCAAATACGTCTTCAACGTTGAACAGTTCGGTTTCCGGAAACTCGTCGGCAAACTCTTCAACCACGGTTTCATCGTGAACGCGGTAGTTAAATCCTGCTAGCAGGCGCTGAGTGTCTTCCTGGTATAAAAACTCAAGGTAGCTCTGCGCAAGGTCGCTGTTGCCATTGCGCTCGGCATTCTCGCCAACCACGGCAACCGGAAATTCGGCAAGAATACTGATGGGCGGTACGATCACTTCGTAATCATCACTACCGTACTCGTTACGGATATTGTTAACTTCTGACTCGAAGCTGATCAGAACATCGCCGATACCACGTTCGATAAAGCTCGTGGTAGCGCCGCGACCGCCCGTGTCGAAGACCGAAACATTGGCCAGGAAAGTACGCATGAAGTCCTGAATCTGTTCATCATCGCCATCAAATTCCTGGTCAGCAAACCCCCAGGCAGCAAGATACGTATAACGACCGTTGCCTGACGTTTTAGGGTTCGGGAAAACAAGGCTGACGTCTTCTTTGGCCAGGTCGTCCCAGTTTTCGATGCCTTTGGGATTATCTTTGCGTACTAAAAAGGCGGTCGTCGAGTAGTAGGGCGAAGCGTTATTCTCAAATGCCTGCTGCCAGTCTTCTGCCACCAAGCCCGCATCTGCTAGCACCTGTACATCGGTTACCTGATTGAACGTGACTACGTCCGCCCGTAGCCCCTGCATGATGGCGCGTGCCTGTGCAGAAGAGCCGCCATGTGACTGGTTAATATTGATTTCTTCGCCATGCTCTTCTTGCCACCATGCCTGAAACTCAGGGTTGATAGCGCTGAACAGCTCACGGGCAATATCATAGGATGAGTTAAGCAGCTCACGTTCTTGCGCCATGGCGGGGCTGGCAATGCTGGCGCCCAATGCAATGGCAAGCAGGCTGCGGCGAAACAGTACAGGTAACGTCATGACAAGCTCCTAAAGGCGGTTGGCGATTCAAATGGCAATGGGCATAAGATAAGCCTGACATTATGGAATTACAATATCGGTTTTATATTCTTTTTGGAAATAACGCCGCGTCAAAACACACGTGATATATCTTTCAAAGCGCTAACGTTAGCGCTTAACCTTTGGGCACAACAAAACAGCGCCTGTTTTTTTGATGCGCTCTGTTAAAATGCGCGCTTTGCAAAGGGCGTCACCAGGTTTGTACCTGCACAAGCCAGTTAGCCCTTTTCCCATGATTAAAATGGTTAATCAGGAGTGCCCCATGAGCGTTAAGCATGATTATTTAATTGCCCCCTCAATTCTTTCGGCTGATTTTGCCCGCTTGGGGGAAGAGGTGGATAACGTGCTGGCCGCCGGGGCTGACGTTGTTCATTTTGATGTCATGGACAACCACTACGTGCCTAACCTGACGATCGGGCCGATGGTATGCAAGGCGCTGCGCAACCATGGAGTGACCGCACCCATTGATGTGCATTTGATGGTCAAACCGGTGGATCGCATGATCAGTGATTTTATCGAGGCCGGGGCCAGCTACATTACCTTTCATCCTGAGGCTTCTGAACATATCGACCGTTCGCTTCAGTTGATTCGCGATGGCGGCTGTAAGGCGGGGCTAGTATTTAACCCGGCGACCTCGCTCTCTTATCTGGACTATGTCATGGACAAGATCGACATGGTGCTGTTGATGAGCGTCAACCCCGGGTTTGGCGGACAGTCGTTTATTCCCGCCACGCTCGATAAGCTGCGTGAGGCACGGGCGCGTATTGATGCTTCAAACAGGTCAATCCGGTTGGAAATCGATGGCGGTGTAAAGGTGGACAATATTGCCGAGATCGCCGCTGCCGGCGCGGATACTTTCGTTGCCGGCTCGGCGATCTTCAATGCCCGTCAAGAGAGCGACCCGCACGACTTTGATTCGGTAATGCGCTCGCTGCGTGATGCGTTGGCGAATCGCTGATCATCCACGATCAATGTAGTTTCATTCTGGGTTTCAAGTAGCGGTTCAACTTGTCCACCACCCAGGTGAGCCCAGTTCTGGGCACGCCATGGATCGAAACCTGGTGCATGCGGTAGAGCGAAGCGTAGGCGTTGCGCGCAAGCCAGCCTTCGAGGAAAAGCCCCCGGGAAGCGCCGCTGCGCATCAGGTTGCCGACGGCATCGTAACGGGCAAGCGATACCAGTGAACCTTTATTGCGAAACTTGAAAGGCTTGAGCGGCCTGCCTTCCAGAGCCTTGCCTAGATTGTCGGCCAGCACGCTGGCCTGCTGGCGCACCGCTTGTGCGGTCGGCGGCACCGTCGAGCCGTCTTCCTGAGGGCAGCTCGCGCAATCCCCCATGGCGAAGATGCTCGTATCATCCACGCTTTGCATGGTTTGCTCGACGCACACCTGGTTTTTCTTGTTCACCGAAAGCCCCAGGTCGGCAAGAAAATCCGGCGCCTTGATACCCGCGGCCCAGACGTTAAGATCGGTTTCGATCACCTCGCCATCCTTGGTCACCAACTGGTACTCCTGGGCCTCTTCGATGGCGGTTTCCACGTGAATGTTGACCCCCAGCTCGTCAAGCTCCTTGTGAACGGTCTGGCTGATACGTTCGGAAAGTGCGGGCAGAATACGCGGCGCCGCTTCGATCAAATGAACGCTGATCTGATTGTCGTCGACATCGGTCACGCCGTAGGCATTAAGCAGACGGGTGACATCCAGAAGCTCGGCGGCAAGCTCTACGCCAGTGGCGCCGGCGCCCACGATACCTACACTGAGGGTCGTGTGCTCTCTGAGCGTCGGGTCGGCATAGCGTAGGAAGGTGTTGATCATGTCGCGCTGAAAGGCCTTTGCCTGCAAAGGCGAATCAATAAAATGGCAATGCTCGGCAACGCCTTGCGTGCCGAAATCGTTCGACACGCTTCCCAGTGAAAGCACCAGGTAATCGTAGGCGAGGGTACGCTCGGGCAGCACCTCTTTGCCGTCTTCATCCACAATGGCAGCGAGGTTGAGCGTCTTGTTGTCGCGGTCAAGTCCAGCCAGAGAGCCGCGTTGGTAGCGGTAGCCATGCGTACTCGAGTGGCCGCGAAAGTCGACCTCATCCATGGTGGAGTTCAAGATGCCAGTGGCAAGTTCGTGCAGCAAGGGTTTCCATACGTGAGTGGCGCTGCGATCCAGCAAAACCACCTCCGCGCGCTTGCGCTTGCCCAGCGTATGGCCTAGCCGGGTCGCGAGGGCTAGGCCGCCCGCGCCGCCACCGACAATAACAATTCGAGGTATGCCCATTGGTTTCTCCTTGGCTTAGCTTGCTTGAGCATAGAAGCTTCCAGCGCATCTGACTAATGCATCAGCACTTTTACATCAGTAAGATGCTGAACTAACGGCCTAATGAATCATTGGCTGCCGCCTCGTGGTTAAACGCTTTTGCCAAACGCATCTTCAAGGAGTATGTACATGCATCCCATACTAAACGACAAGCGGCTAGTCGCCTTCGACCTGGACGGCACGCTGATCGACTCTGTGCCGGATCTTGCAGTCGCGGTGCAGCTGACATTAGGTAAGCTTGATTTACCTTTACCAACCGAGGAGCGGGTGCGCGATTGGGTCGGCAATGGCGCGCCGGTGCTGGTTGAGCGCGCCCTTACCTGGGCATTGGGACATCCGCCAGAGGAGAATTTTCAAGCACGCGCTCTTGATACGTTTATGGAATATTACGCCGCCGCGCCTAATGCATTAACGACGCTATATCCAGGCGTAAAACAAGCGCTGGAAGCGCTTCATCGTGCGGGCTTTACGTTTGCCCTGATTACCAATAAGCCTGAGCAGTTCATTAAGCCGATTCTTGAGCACTTTGGTTTGCTCGAGTGGTTTTCGCTGTGGGTCGGGGGAGACACGCTGGCCGAGAAAAAACCTTCGCCGTTGCCGCTTTTATATATTGCTAAGGCGTGTAATGTTGCCCCTAGCGAATGCCTGATGGTGGGTGATTCACGCCACGATATTGAAGCGGGCAAGGCCGCAGGCTTTGCAACGCTTGCCATGCCGTATGGTTATAACCATGGTGACCCAATTGAGCTTAGTCAGCCGGATGTTGTGCTTTCATCGCTGCTCGCGCTGTTGGAACCTGAAACTGAGCAGGCCTATGCCCAGTAGCGGTGTCGCTACTCAGGGCGCGCGCCGCCTAGCGCTTCATGGATGAGTTCGGTGTTATGACGCATCATGGCGGGGTAGTTATAGGCCGGTTTGTCCTGGCTGCTTAATGAATCAACATACAGCGGGCCTGCCAGCGCAATTCCCGTCTCTCGCGCCAAGGCATCCATATGGATGCAGTCGACAGTGCTCTCATAAAACAGCGCAGGTGGGCGGGTCGCATTTAAACGTTCACTCATTTTGGCCATGGCATCGGCGTTACCTTGAGTCTCGTTATTCATTCCCCAAATAGCGGCGTATTCAAAGCCGTAGGCGCGTGCAAAGTAGCCTAAGCCTGCCTCGCTGGTAAACAGAGAGCGGTTGGTATTGGGGACGCCGTCCAGGCGCTGCTCAATCATCTTGTCGAGCGTTTTTAATGCGTCATAGGTTTCTTCAGCGCGGGCATAAAACGCGTCGGCTTTTGCTGGGTAATGCTCTGCTAAGGTTTCAGCAATCACTTCGATATAGGCGGCAGCGCCTTGCGGGTCCATCCACATATGCGGGTCGACCGCCCCTTTATATTGGCCTGTGGTGATGGCTAGCGGAATAATGTCGGCGTTTTCTGCAACGCTTTTAAGGACAAGCGAGTCATCAGACATGGCCACGACATGACGTAGCCAGGGCTCTAATCCAAAGCCGTTATAAAACATAATATCGGCTTTTTCGATGGCCAAAACGTTGGGCGGCGTTAGCTCCCAGTTATGGACATCAGCACCGGTGGGCACGATAACGCTTACCTGAATATCGTCGCCTGCAATGCGCTTAACCAGATCTTCAAGGACTGGAAAAGAAGCGATGACATTGAGTGTTGAGGCGCTTGCTAGCGGTGATGCGCTCATAAAAATACTTAACACGAGCGTGCGTACCCAGGTCACTCGCTTTTGCATTTTACGCTCCCACTCGATTAAAGGCTCAAGATAATAAAGACTGCTGCGCCCTATGGCTAGTTCCTGAGCGTTTAAAATTGGTTATAAGCTGTTGTTATTAATAGTATAAGACTTGTAGAAGGAAACGTTTAATTGGTCGATTTGCAACTTATTTATGCTTAGAAAGGATATTGTGATCATGGCGCGTGGTGTTTAATCCACGAGCATGCTAACTAAAAATAGTAATGCTGATCACCTATTTCCATCATAAAAAGTCTGTTCCATAACAATCTGTTTCATAACAAAGGGCCTGAGAATATCAAATTAGAAAAATATAAGGTTGGAAAAATGTTCTACCCTTGAGGTTGTTTCACCCAAGGAGAAGGACGATGAGCGAATTTTATAAAGTGCAGGAGCGCAACGGTGAATTTCACGTGATTGATACGCGACCCGATGACTCTCAAACCGATGAAACCTCCGTGGTTTCCTATTCCACCCGCCAAGAGGCCGAAGGCGAAGCCAAGCGTCTTAACGAAAACTCTTTAGGTTAAATTACTTAGGCTACGGTACTCGGCACCAACGTCAAAACAGAAAGCCTGCGGGCTTTCTGTTTTTTAAAGGCTGCTGTTTTAAATTGAACTGTTTGGAAAGAATTACTTTTTCTTTCTCATGAACGGAAAAATCTTTGCCATAGCGTTGGCGAGCTGTTGATCAATGGGTGTGTGGTCCAGGCTCACCGCGGCTCGGGCAGCGGTATACGTCCCTTTATACTCTCGGGCGATTTCGCTATCGGGCACGCTGTCAGGTATTTTTTCCTTGTCCCGAATTATATCGATGACGGCCTTATCCATGGCGTTCTCCTATTAAGTGAATGCCTTCTTCAGCATAGACCAGTACGGCTAAAAATTTGCAACGTCGCAACGGCCATAGCGATTACCTTCATCCAACGATACAATCCCTTGATTAAGCGCATCTGCAAATAATGGTGTAGGTGAGTAAAGAGCTGAGTAATAAGGTGGGTATCTCGGGTGAGTTATAAGGTAATCAGTGGGTTATGATTAAAAAAGTCTTGATGCTCGATAACTATGACAGCTTCACCTTTAACATTGTCCAATATCTAAGCGAATTGGGCGCTGAGGTGGTGACCCACCGTAACGATGCGATTAGCATCGAGCAAATTGAAGCGCTGTCGCCCACGCATCTGGTTATTTCCCCTGGCCCCTGTACGCCAAACGAGGCCGGTATTTCAATGGCGGCAATTGGCTATTTTGCCGGGAAGCTACCTATTCTGGGTGTCTGCTTGGGACATCAGGCCATCGGTCAGGTGTATGGTGGCCAAGTGATTCGTGCTCCTAAGGTGATGCATGGTAAAACGTCAGCTGTTTTACATTTGAACCAAGGTGTCTTTGAAGGTTTGGATAACCCGGTTGAAGTGACTCGCTATCACTCATTAGTCGTTGATAAGGAGACACTGCCCAGTTGCCTGGAAGTGACCGCTTGGACAGTAGACGATGATGTGACGCCAGGTTTGATCATGGGGTTACGCCATCGCACAATGGATGTAGAAGGGGTTCAGTTTCACCCTGAATCAATACTCACTCGCCAAGGCCATGAGCTGTTGGCTAATTTTTTAAAACGTGGCTGATTGCCTGTTTCACACGCTTTAGAGGCTCCTCTGCTCATGCAAATGCGAGATGCAATTAATGCGGTGATACACCGCGAGAACCTCCCTTTTGATGTAATGCATGCTTTGATGCGGCAAATAATGACGGGCGTTGCCACCGACGCTCAGGTGGGCGGCTTGCTGGTCGGGCTTGCCATGAAGGGAGAAAGCGCTGAGGAGATTAGCGCGGCCGCCCAGGTAATGCGCGATTTGATGCGGCGCGTTCAGCTTAATGCTGAAAACGTGGTGGATATTGTCGGCACCGGTGGTGACGGCGCTAATTTGTTTAATGTATCCACCGCTTCAAGCTTTGTAGCCGCGGCGGCAGGCGCCCACGTCGCGAAGCACGGAAATCGCAGCGTTTCCTCATCATCAGGCAGTGCGGATCTTTTTGATATCGCAGGCATTTACCTGGATCTTAAGCCCGAGCAGGTAGCCCGCTGTATTGAGCAGGTGGGGGTCGGCTTCATGTTTGCGCCTAACCATCACCCAGCAATGCGTTATGCCATCGGCCCGCGTCGTGAAATGGGTGTACGCACGCTATTTAATATTCTGGGGCCGTTGACCAATCCGGCGGGTGCGCCTAATCAGGTCGTGGGTGTGTACTCCCCTGAGCTGGTGCCGCTTATGGCCGAAGTGCTTAAAAAGCTAGGCAGCCGCCATGTCATGGTCGTCCACTCTGATGATGGGCTGGATGAAATCTCCCTGGCCGCACCGACTCAAGTCGCTGAGCTTAAAGACGGTGAGATTACCCAGTACACGGTTACGCCTGAAGTATTGGGCATTGAGCGCCAAAGCCTGGCAACACTAAAGGCGGCCAATGCAGAAGATAGTCTGCGATTGGTGAAGGCAGCCTTGAGTGGTGAGGGAGCAGCTGCCGACATGGTATCGCTCAATGCTGGCGCCGCGCTTTACTGCGCCGGCGTAGCCGATAACTTGAAAGAGGGCGTAATGATTGCCCAGGATGCGCAGGCGTCTAAATTGCCGCTCGAGAAACTCAGAGAGCTTTCTCACTTCACCAGCGTTTTTAAAGGGTAATTGATCGCCATGACTCAACAGACAACGCCGACTATTTTAACGCGTATTCTGGCGCGTAAAGATCAGGAAGTCGCGGAGCGTCAGCAGGCGGTTTCTGAAGCTGACTTGCTGGCCTTGGCCGAGAAGCAAAGCGCCCCGCGCGGCTTTATCAACGCACTTAATCAGCGTATTGCAGCGGGCGACCCGGCGATTATCGCGGAAGTGAAAAAAGCCTCACCCTCCAAAGGGGTTATTCGTGAAGAGTTTCATCCTGCGGATATTGCCAAAAGCTATGCCCAGGGCGGCGCGGCTTGCTTGTCGGTGCTGACCGATGCTGACTTTTTCCAGGGCCACGAAGATTATTTGATCGCTGCGCGGGATGTATGCGAGCTGCCGGTCATTCGTAAAGACTTTATTACCCACGGCTATCAGGTTAGCGAGGCACGAGCGATTGGCGCCGACTGTATTTTGCTGATTGTGGCGGCTCTTGATGATACCCAGCTGCGTGACCTGCACCAGCAGGCCAACCAGCTGGGTATGGATGTACTCGTGGAAGTACATGATGGCGAGGAGCTTAACCGGGCGCTCAAGCTCGATTTAGCGCTGGTGGGGATTAATAATCGCAATCTGCATACCTTCGATACCAGCCTGAATACCACGCTGGATTTACTGGCGCAGATTCCCGATAACGTCACCGTGATCACCGAATCGGGTATCCATACTCGAGACGATGTTCAACTGATGCGCGACCATCGCGTCAATGGCTTTTTGGTAGGTGAGGCCTTTATGCGCCAGCCCGACCCAGGCCAGGCGCTTAAAAACCTGTTTTTCTAACCCGCCGTTAGCTCCTCTTACTGACTGTCAGCACTGCGTAGCACGTTCAGCAGGGCCTGCAGCGGGTGGGGGAGCACTAGATGGGAAAAGCGCTTTACCTGACTTCGGCACGAATAGCCCGTCGCCAGCAGTCTTCCCGCGTTCCCGGGGGCGTCCACCTGCGGCTGCCAGGACTGGGCGTAAATCGTTTTGGATGTTTCTGCGTTACGGGTTTCATGGCCATAGGTGCCTGACATTCCACAGCAGCCCGTCGCTGCCAGCTCAAGCGTGAGCCCAAACGCGGAAAATATCTGCTGCCATGCTTTCGGGCTGCCCGGTGCATTGGTCTTCTCTGTGCAGTGAGACAGCAGCGTAAAGCCGGGATCGCTCAGGGAAAGATGACTCGGCGCCAAGGTGTTCACCCGGGTGGCCAACCACTCCTGCAGCATCAATACCTCGGGCACGGCGTCGGCCCCCAGCGCTTTAACGTATTCCTGGCGGTAGGTCAGGGTCATTGCCGGGTCGATGCCCACCATGGGCACCTCAAACTCATTTAAGGCGCGCAGCCGCTTGGCCTGCTTTTCTGCAGTACGCTCAAAGGCACCCAAAAAGCCCTGCACGTGCAGCGGT